>JAFLKA010000059.1 GCA_022712735.1 Marinosulfonomonas sp.
GCCTTCAAAATCGCAAACCGCGATCATCTGGTCGATCAGGAATATCGGCTGATAATTGGCATAGACATTATCAATGGTTGGATATTTCTTTTTCAGCAGGTGCACCAATGTGGCCTCGTCCAGCGCGATCTTTTTCTTGCGCGCGACCATGGCAAAGATTTTCAGGTAATCCTCCTGGATCGGCCCATCAATCTTGATTTTAAAGAAAATCCGGCGCAGAGCCGCCTTATCGAAAATCTTGTTCGGGTGGAAGTTGGTCGAGAAGATCACCAATGTGTCAAACGGCACCTCGAATTTTTCACCCGATTGCAGGGCCAAAATATCTTTGCCTTCTTCCAGCGGAACAATCCATCTGTTGATCAGCGCCTGTGGCGGTTCGGCCTGTCGTCCAAGGTCATCCACGATGAATACGCCGCCAGTTGATTTCAACTGCAAGGGCGCCTGATAGGTGCGGGCGGTCGGGTTATAGACCAGATCGAGCATCTCAAGCGTCAACTCACCACCGGTGATAACTGTGGGCCGTTCGCAGCGCACGTAACGGGTGTCATAGCGGCTGCCGGTGCGGCGCAAGGAGTTGGGGTCATCCACCTGTTCCTCGGCGGCGCTGTGCACAATCGGGTCATAAACCGTGATCACTTGCCCTGCATATTCCAGCGCGCGGGGCACGAAAATTTTGTCGCCAAGCGCATCGCGGATGCCGTTTGAAATGGCGGATTTGCCGTTGCCGGGTGGTCCATACATTAAGACGGATCGCCCCGAGCTAACCGCAGGGCCAAGCTGATCCAGAAGGTTGTCAGGCAAGATCAGGTGCCCCATCGCGCCGACCAGCTGGTCGCGGCTGATCTGGATGTTGCGGATTGACTGGCGCTCGACCTGTTCTTTGTAAACGTCGAGCGGCACCGGCATTGCGCCGTAATATTCGGATTGCGACAGGGCATCCAGCGTGCGCGATTTGCCAGCGTCGGTCAGCTGATAGCCCATTTCACTGCCTGAACCGGCATGCATTGTGCCGGTAGCCTCTAGCAATTTTTGTTCGCGGGCCAGATCGAGCAATTCCTGCGTTACTGGAATGGGCAGGCAGATGGCCCCCGCAACATCCGAGACCAGTTCCAGATTCTGGCGAAACATGGTTTTCAAAAGGATGTCGCGCATCATCACCATCGAGAGGTTCATCTCGTTCATGCGACGCGGGGCTGGCGGGGGGGTAACGCCTGTAGTTTCCATATTCATGGTCATACCTGTTCTGCTAAGGGCTGTTTCTTATATTTTGTGGCGATTCTACCGCTGATCGTGCGATTGGACAACAAAAACCGCCTTTGGCTTTTACATATGTTACGTTTGCCCGCTAATGTTGCTAAAAAATTAACAAACATAAACGGGGGCAGGGATGAGCAGACCAAATCCTGCGAAATTATTCAGTTTTTTAGCGATTGTGCTGGGGATGATGGGTGGACTGGCCACGCTAAAGGGCGGTCTATACATCGCCAAACACGAGGCCGACACGCTGCATTTGCTGCAAATCGTGTTCCGTATGGACGCGGGCCAGTGGCCGCACCTTGATTTTATGACCCCGATCGGGGCGCTGGCCTATGCGCCGATTGCCTTTTTGGTCGGGCAGGGTATGGGCGTTGGCCATGCGGTGATCTATGCGCAGATTGCAATGGGGGCGGTGCTGCTGCCCGCTGCATGGTGGGTCGGTGTTAGCCGGATGCGGGGCGCTATGCCCTATCTGTTCGGTATGCTTGTGGTTGTTTTGGCCACAGCGCTGGCCTTTGGGCTGTCGGAAAGCTCGATCTCGATTTCGATGCATTATAACCGATGGGCCTGGGCGATTTCATTTGTGGCCATCGCGATTGCGATGCTGCCGGCGTTGGGGCCTATACGCCAAGATATTGACGGTATGATCCTCGGGGTTTGCATGGCGGCGCTGGTGTTGATCAAAGTCACCTATTTCGCGGCATTTGCGCCTGCGATTATTGTGGCTTTGGCGATGCGAAAATCATACCGGACGTTGGGAATTGCCGTTGTTACGGGGCTTGTGATTGCAGCAATTGTCACCCTGTTTACCGGACTGGCGTTCTGGCAGGCCTATATGGCGGATTTAATGCTGGTCGCGGGTTCTGGCGTGCGCCCGCAACCGGGCTTGCCGCTGGGCGTGATCGTTGCGTCACCGGCCTATCTTGCCGGGTCGGTGATTGCCTTTCTCGGGATCATGTTGCTGCGCCGGTCGGGTGAAGCCATTGGCGGTTTGGCGCTGTTGTTGCTGGTGCCGGGGTTCTTTTACGTCACCTTTCAAAATTTCGGTAATGATCCGCAATGGTTACCGATGCTGGCAATTTTGCTGATGACGCTACGCCCCGACGGTGCTGTGGATAATGGTGCGGGCTGGGATATGCGCGGTGCACTGACGATGGTGGGGGTTGCGGGTTTTGCCCTGTCTGCCCCGACATTTACCAATCTGGTATACAGCCCGCTGCGTCATTTAGGCCTGAACACAGCCAAATATGAATCGATCATGCTACGGACGGACCGGCATCAGGATTTGCAGGCGATATCGCTGCGGGTCTGGCGGCTGGACGGGCGTGTGGCGCTGGACGGGGACGGGTCGGGGCTGGAACATCTGACGGATGCGGCGGGGCGCGAAGATGCGGTGACGCTGTTGGGTGAGCCGTTGCCGGATTGCGAGTTGAAACTGGGTTTGCCGGGCTGGATTGGCAGCATTGCAAAAGATCTGGAACAGGCCGGTCTGGCGCAGGGCAAGCGGCTGTTTGTGGCTGATATGTTTTCGAGCCATTGGCTGTTTGGCGATCTGGAACCGCTGATCAATGGCGCTCCGTGGTATTATGGCGGGCTGCCGGGGTTCGGTAGTGCCGACTATGTGCTGGTGCCGTTGTGTCCGGCCGAAGAGGGCATCCGTAGAACGGTGATAGAGGCGATTGCCGCGCGACCGGATGTGACCCTGAAGGAAATCCGCCGCACGTCGTTATATGTATTGCTGGATATTGAGCGGCAATAACTGATGGCGCAGGATTAAGAGGTCCTGACCCTAAGGTTACGAGCCGTAAGCCACACCGAGCGCCAGATAGGCAATCAGTGTACCACCAAGGGCGAAACCCATTGGAAAGTCCTTATTGCCCCAGCTTTCCCAGTTTGGCGTAAGCTTGCGCACCGTCTTGCTGCGTTGGAATAAGCGGTGGGTGATCAGGGCGGCGATGATAACAGCTGACAATAGATATGCCATTCGCGCAGCATCGCCCCAAGCCACAAAAGGGGCCATTGCAGCGGCGAATTTGGCATCACCGGCCCCCAGAAACCCAAGGGCGCTAAACACAAACCCGATGGCCAGTATCACCACCAGATGCAGCAGTCGCCATGTGTAGACATCAAAGGGCAGCGCAATCAGGCCAACGCCCAGAAAAACCGCCAACAGGGCCAGAACGGCCATGTTGGGAATTTTCATGAACTTCATGTCGCTCCAGGCAACCCAGATTGCAATGGGAATTGCAAAGGGCAAAAACCACAGGGCGGACGATGCTGTAATGACCATTTCCATTAGTTGGTTACGTTGTTTTCTAACGCATTTAGCGAACGCACAGCGGCCTCGAAATGTTGCGGGTGGGTGTCGATTGCGTCTTTCAACAGGCCTTTGCCAGTGGAGACATCACCTTGTTTGATCGCGGTCAGGGCCAGCGAGTGCAGCAATTGCGCCCGCTCAATCTGGGACATCGGAATGACGGGCAGAGTGTAATTGCGTTGTGCACCTCGCGCCAGAACCAGATTGTTTTTGGCGGTGAACAGGTCTTTATTATACGACAGCGCCTCGCCAAACAGCCGTTCAGCATCCTTGTAATCACCGCGGGTCAATTTGGAATAGCCCCAGTTGTTCAAAACACTGCCCGGATTGGTGGTCAGACCAATAGCGGTTTCATAAAAACTGTCGGCTTTTTTCCAGTCCTGGTTACTGTCGGCAACCATCGCCTCGAGCCGGTAGCGTTTATAGGTTTCGTGGGTCGGTGGCACGCGGTCCAACTCGGCCTTGGCTTTCTTCCATTCACCAGCCCGGATCAGGGCACCAGCCAGTTCAACGCGGTCCTCGTTGGTATTTTCTTCGTGGGCGACAACCTTGGTCCAGGCAGCTACGGCCTCGGTCGGGTGTTTGGCACGGATCAGGGATTTGGCCAGCCCGCGTTGCAGGTCAATCCGGTCGGGATTGTCAGCGCTGGCTTTACGGAAATAGGTCACGGCCTCGTTCGGGTCGGCAACGGTCAGCATGATATTGCTGAGATTGCTTTCATCAATGACGTTCAGGTCCTTGAGGGTGCGATTTACATCGGATTTGCCTGAATTTCCACATGCGGACAGGGTTAACGTGCCTGTAAGGCACAGGGAAACAAGAATAGGGTGGCGCATTTGTGCGTCCTTTTTGCTGCTCGAACCTACTTATGGTGTGGAAAGAAGCAGGTATTCCCCGCCTCCTCGCCGTACCAACGAGAAATTATTATACTCATCATCGTCAACATACTCGGTTTGATTGGTTTTTGCGATAGCCAAGCGTAAATTGTCACGAATGGAGTCACTTTCGCCACTATCGAGCGCATATGCGGTCTGAAAGACACGCATTGCTTCGCCGGTTTTGCCGCGCTCCATCATAACAACGCCCAGATTGTTCCACGCAGGGGCGAATTTAGCGTCCTCATCGACGGCTTGGCGTAACAGTTTTTCGGCTTGGCCAAGGCGCCCCAGTTTCAGGTTGGCCGAACCAAGGGCGCTGTAGATGTCGGCATTCAGGCCCAGTTTTCCTGCGGCGCGGTAATATGCCTTGAGCGCCAGCTCGTATTCGCCTGCCGCCATCAGGCGATGCCCGACGATCAGCCCGTCAACGGATTGTTTGCGGGTTGGATGCCCGGTGGGGGCGTAAGGATTGCCATCGGAACGACCGAAACCGCCCGCGGAATCGCAGGCGGCTGTAAGGCTAAGCGCCAGTATGAGACCCACCCATTTTTGCTTCATCCGTTAAAAATTCGCACCTGCCAACATGGTAGACATGCCGTAAACCGAGGGGCCAATCAGAATGATCAGCAACGGTGGCAATGTCAGCATCATTGTGGCGAGTGTCATTTTGGTTGGCAACTTGTTTGCCTTTTCTTCGGCCCGCATCACGCGTTTATCGCGCATTTCGGCAGAAAAGACACGCAAAGCATCGGCAACCGACGTCCCGAAGCTGGCGGATTGGATCAACACGGTCACGAACGAGGCCACATCAGGCACGCCAACGCGCTCAGACATATCGCGCAAAACACTGATCCGGTCCTTACCGGCCTTCATTTCCTGCGTCACGATTGAAAATTCATCGGCCAGTGCTGGAAACCCGGCGCGGATTTCTGCGGCAACGCGGATGATCGATTGGTCCAGAGACTGGCCAGCCTCGACACATACAAGCATCATATCAAGCGCGTCTGGAAAGCCGTTGATGATTTCCTCTTCGCGTTTTTGTTTGCGCTTAGTGACCCAGTATTTCGGAGCCATATACCCGATCACACCCGGAACAAGGATGCTGATGATCATCGACTTTGTTGTTTGGTCGTCAGTAGCACCCAGGGTCAACGCATAGACGGTGCCCGCGGCCAAGAAACCCAGCCCAAGGATAAATTGCATAAAGTGGAAGGTGCGGACCGCCGTTTTTGACGAATAACCGGCCTGCAACAGTTTCAGGCGGATCGCGGAATATTCTTCCTCGTCCTTTGGTTCAAGAAAGTCAGCGTATTTATCGAGCTTGTCTGTGCCTTGTGACTGGCGCAGTTTGGTTTCGGCACCCATCTGGGCATTACGGGCGGCGTTTGTTTTGCGCATCCTGTCCAGCGGATCTTCTTTCTTGTTCATCAGAAGCGGGATCGTCAGCAGCATCAGGAACATGCCCAATATGCCAACAGCCAACAGTGGCCCGAATTCGCCGAAGTTATCGGTGAGAGTTGTATTGATTGATTCTAGAAAACCCATAATCGTTTCCCCCTATACCTTAATATTCACAAGTATTTTCATAACGAAAACATTGACGATTAGAAACGCGGCCACCACCAGACAAGCAGGAACAAAATAGGGTGTTTCCATAACTTCGTCGTAGTAATCCGGTTTTGCCAGATTGATGGCGATCAGCGCCAGCAGCGGGAATCCGGACAGGAACGAGCCTGACCATTGCGCCTCGGCTGTAATCGCTTTCACCTGACGGAACAGTTTGAAGCGCGAGCGGATCACCTTGGACAACCCGTGCAGGATTTCGGCCAGATTACCGCCCGATTGTTGCTGGATCGTCACCGCCACCGCAAGGAAGCGTAGATCCTGCAATTCGAGACGTTCGGCCATGTCTTTCAGGGCTTCACCCACATCACGGCCATAGGTGCTCTCGTCAGCAATCACACCCATTTCAGTGCCCAATGGATCGGGGATTTCTTTGGCGACAATGGCCAGAGTTGCGGTGAACGGATGACCAACACGCAAGGAGCGCACCATCAGCTCAATTGCATCTGGCAACTGCTCTTCCAGCATTGAAATGCGTTTTTTGGCCTTGTTGTTAACCCAGACAAAGACCGAGCCGATGCCCATCACCACAGAAAGAGCGGCACGAACCGGCGGCGAGGTGCTGGTTCCAACTGTCATGCCAACAAAGGCAAGCGCCCCAAGCCCGATCATCAGCATAATCAGTTGCATTGGCGAAAAAGCGATGTTGGCCCTTTGCGCCTTGCGGGCCAGGATCGAATATAGCGGGATCGAGTTGGCCTTTAGGTGTTGGCTCATCTCCTTGCGGAGTTTGTCCAGAACCTGCTCACGGCGCCCGCCTTTTTCCAGCATTTCCAGGCGGCGGTTCACCTTGCTGTTCAGGCTGATAGATTTGCCAAAAACCGTCAGGTAAATCCCCTCGACCAGCAACAGGACGGCAACAAAGATCAGGCCGTAGATGATGAATTCTGCGTTAATGGACATTGTGTTTACTCCGCCGCAAAGGGTTCGAATAGGGATGCAGGCAAATCATAGCCCCACATGCGGAACCGTTCGGAATAATGCGAACGAACGCCTGTGGCGGTGAAATGCCCAAGGATTTTGTTTTCCGGTGTCAGGCCGACGCGCTGGAATTTGAAAACTTCCTGCATGGAAATAACGTCGCCCTCCATCCCGGTAATTTCGGTGATCGATGTCATCCGGCGTGAACCATCCTGCAAGCGCGAGACCTGCACGATCAGATTTACAGCCGATGCAATCTGGCTGCGCACGGCCTTTAGCGGCATTTCAATGCCAGCCATCGCAATCATATTTTCCATCCGCGACACACCATCGCGCGCCGAGTTGGCGTGGATTGTGGTCATGGAACCATCGTGGCCGGTGTTCATCGCCTGCAACATGTCGATAACTTCTTCGCCACGGGTTTCCCCGACGATAATCCGGTCCGGACGCATCCGCAGGGCGTTTTTCATACAGTCGCGCGGGCTTACCGCGCCTTTGCCTTCAACGTTCGGCGGGCGGCTTTCCATCCGGCCAACGTGGGTTTGTTGCAGTTGAAGCTCGGCCGTATCCTCGATCGTTAGGATGCGTTCGGCATTATCAATGAAAGACGACAGGGCATTCAGCGCGGTGGTTTTACCAGAGCCGGTGCCGCCTGATACGATGATATTCAGACGACAGGCCACGGCGGCCTGAAGGTAGGCGGCCATTTCCTCGGAAAAGGCGCCAAAGGATACCAAATCATCAATGCCCAGTTTGTCTTTCTTGAACTTACGAATGGACACCAGCGATCCATCCACCGCAATCGGCGGCACCATGGCGTTGAACCGCGAGCCATCGGCTAGCCGCGCATCCACATAGGGGTTGGATTCATCCACACGACGGCCAACGGCCGATACGATTTTGTCGATGATCCGCATCAGGTGCTTTTCATCCTTGAAGGTGATGGTGCTCAGTTCCAGCTTGCCATCGCGCTCGACGAAAATCTGTTTCGGGCCGTTGATTAGAATATCGTTGACAGTTTCGTCTTTCAACAGCGGCTCGATCGGGCCAAGGCCCGTCACTTCGTCAAACAGTTCCTGATAAAGATGGGCACGCTCGTCGCGGGTTAGGACCACGCTCATTCCTTCCAGCGCCTCTGATGCGATGGCGTTGATTTCGGCGCGCAGATCCTTTTCAGACGCATTTCCCAGCGCTGACAGGTTCAGGTTGTCCAGCAATTCCTTGTGCAGTTCCAGCCGGACTTCGGCCAGACGATCTTTGCGCTTTACCTCTTTGTCTGCAGGCGCAATTGCTGTTTCGGCCATCGAGGCCTTGCGCAGGCTTTTTATCTTCTCGACTGGCTGGGTTGCTGGCATAGCCGCTGCAACGGCTTTGGCCGAGGCGTTGTTGCCTTCAGACTTTTTATAACGCGAGAACATGCTGGCTTCCCTTTTCTATATTACTTACCGGTGTCGGCAGATTGGTTTAGGTCGTGAACCGATTTTGCAAGCTTTGCGAATTCCTTGCGAAGCGGGTTTTTTGCGGCGCTTTCCGCCATTGGCAGGCCATGATCGCCGGCCTGAACTGTCTGCTTGCCGCCATCGGGCATTTGCAATTCGATATCAATGTCCAGACTTTCGGCCAGGCGTTTGACACGGGATTTACCGTTCAGATCGGTGAACTTTGGCGCGCGGTTCAGCACGAAACGCAGTTTCTTGTAAGGCAGTTCTTCGGATTTGAGCGCCCGGATCAGGCGCAATGCGTTTTGGGCGCTGCGCATATCCAGTTCCAGCGTTGCGAAATAGACGTGAGCCTGGTTCAGCACCGCTTCGGTCCAGCCAACCAGCGTGGATGGCATGTCGATGACAACATAATCAAAGTTCGCCCGCGCCATATCGATGATGCGGTTGATGTCCTCAGAGCTAACCAGATCCAGCGGCAACATATCGGCGGGGGCCGTCAGAACGTGCAGTTTGTCGTTATAAGTCAACAAAGCCTGCATGAAGCTTTCGCTGTCCATCGCCTCGGTATCGGACAGCAGCTCATAAATGATCTCGCGGCGCGGCAGGTCCAGATAGGTCGAGATCGAGCCAAATTGCAGGTCAAAATCCAGCAAGCACACGCGCGGGCCGTCTTTTTTGTCGATAGTGGCCAATTCCCAAGCCAGATTTACAGCCAGTGTGGAGGCACCAGTGCCGCCTGCCAGACCGTGAACCGGTAAAACAACCCCGTTACGGTTGCCCGTAGCTTTGAGTGTTGTTTTCATTTCGCTGGGCACGGGGGCTTCGGCGACAACTTCGGGGGCGCGCATCCGTTCGATTGCTTCGTGCAATTCGCCATCCGGCAGCGGGTAGGGGATGAAATCATTGGCCCCAAGGCGCAACAACTGGTGCAGGGCAATCGGGCTGACTTCTTCGGCGATCAGGATAACCTTGATGCCTTTGTCATTGGCCGTGGTAATCAGATTACCAATCAGTGTCAGGTCTTCTTCGTCCTGATCGTCAACTGCGATTGCAATAAATTCCAGTGAATCCGCATCGGGCTGTTTTAAAAATACTTTTGCATCCTCGAATGTCAGGTCACCCCAGCTCTCGCCCAGTTCTGCTTCCATATCCTCGATCAACAGATCAAAATTAGATACGTCACGCGAAACTGTGCAGGCTACTATTGGTGCCGATTCTGGCTGTAGCATAGCGCTGTTCTCCATTTGCCTCTTTCCTTCTAATACTAAGCGACGGCGGTTTTTATACATAAAACCAGTTGGTTACTGCTCACCTGGTCTCTTCCACTATCGCCCATGCCCACGATTCGCTCGCGCACGGTTTTTTCCCTTTGAAGTGAAAGTGACCTACAATCTTGGCAACATTAGGGCTAAAAAACCGTAATTGTTCGACAAATAGAATAATTCGTTTGGTACCTATTTTATTAAGGTTTGATTAGGATATGCCTGTAAAATATGGCTCTAATCGGTATGGGGCAGGGGATTCCCCCGAAATTCCCCGAATTCATTGTTCTTAATAAATGATGAATTGTCTCTGATTGAGCCACAATACGCATTGCCGGGTTTCGTCACGCGTAGGTTAGAGTATGTTGCATTGAAATGTATTCACCGGCAGGACGAACGCGTTATGCCTTGTAAACGCTGCCTCGGCCTGACGCACTAATTGTGGTGACGGTCAAAATGAAAAGGCCCACCCTGTTTCCCCGGATAAAGGGGCGGGCGGGCCAGTTTCATAGCCATTTATATCAGTAGGGCGTTAGTTGCTGGTGGCAACTTCCGCACCAATGATTTCAGGCACTGATGTTGGCTCTGTGGCGCTTTCAACATATTCACGGAAGATGACCTGGGCGTATTTCCCGTTCAATAGCGTCGGGTGGTTCTGAACAAAGCCGGAAACCTCGGTTACGGTGCGCCTGTTGCGTCTCTCCTTGCCAGAAGTTACGACCAAGGGCTGTGTTTCACCGAAAGAGGCAACTGCCTCGAGCCGGCTGCGGCTAATTCCCTGTGATGTCAGGTAGTTGACTACAGCACGTGCGCGGCGCAAACCCAGGCGCTTGTTAAAGGCGTTGCCACCAACAAGATCGGTATGCCCGTAGACGCGAAAGCGAACGTCGGGGAATTGTTTGATCCAGTTGGCCTGTTTACGTAATGAGGCCTGTGCCGAGGCATCAAGCCGCGAGCTGTTGAAGGGGAAGTTCACTGTAGCCGGCACTTGGGATGCAAACTTGTTGGCCAGATTGACAGCATATGATTTCTGACCGGTCTGGATCAGCATATTGTTCATCGTCGGGTTGCCAAATCCACCTTCATCAAGTGTGGCCCCCGCTTCAGAGTTAAAAGCCCGCATAGAGCCGGTATTAGATGCGCAAGCTGCCAAAGAGGTCAGTGCTGCGACGATCAGGACTTGTTTTAGATAAGTGCTCATTGTCTTACTCCATCACATAGCCGTAAGAACCGCTGAAATCCTGCCGCGCAACTTCTCCGGCAGCACCTCTTGGTGTTTTGCCGGCAACTTTGCCAAACAGGAACAGTTCGGATTCAGTTGGTATGCGGATACGATCCGTTGGTAGTGCAAGTGCTTCACCCCGTGTGGGGGTCACCAGATGCGCGGTAATGATAATCACCAGTTCGGATTGCTCGCGCTTGTATTCCGCGCTGCGAAATAGGGCACCCAGAATGGGAAGGTCACCCAACCACGGCACCTGGCTGTTTAGATCGCGGAAATCATCCTGAAGCAGGCCCGCGATGGCAAAACTTTCACCGTCGCGCAATTCAACCGTGGTCGAGGTTTCGCGCTTGCGAAAGGCGTCAATCGTGAAACTGTCCGAAGTAAAGCTGTTGGTCGTGTCGATTGAACTGACCGAGGCCGTGAGCGACAGGTTGATCTTATCCCCATCAACCACGCGCGGGGTAAAGTTAAGCGCGACACCGAAGGGTTTGAATTCCACCGAGATGACGCCGTTTTCCTGTGCAACGGGCACCGGGTATTCGCCACCTGCAAGGAACGTGGCCTCTTGACCGGATAGGGCAATCAGGTTCGGTTCTGCCAATGTGCGAACAACGCCTTTGCTTTCAAGCGCTTCAAGCAAAACGCCGAATTGAGTTGACCCAATGCTAAAGCCGATGGCCGCTTGGCCAACTGCCGCACTGTCCAAGTTCAATATCGTTGAGCCAGCAGCACCAATGGTCGTACCGGGAACAACCGCACCAGCGCCAGCCCCGATAGAGCCGGACAAGGTAGACCCGATGCCGTTAACCGTTAAACCAGCCGAAAGCTGTTTGCTGACGGTGCGCTGCATTTCGGCAAACCGCACCTTAAGCATCACTTGTTGCGTGCCACCAACGCTCATCAGGTTAGAAACACGTTCCGGCGCATAGCGCTCTGCCAGATCAAGCGCGCGATCCAGGCGGGCAATGCTGGAAACCGTGCCCGAAAGAACGATACCGTCATTTGCTGTGCGCACTTCGATTTGCTCGCCTGGAAGGATTTGACGCAGGCGTTCCTTGAATTCGGTAATATCAGGGGTGACTTGCACCTCGACATTGGTGATCAGCCGACCATCACCGCCCAAAAGGGTCAGCGTTGTGCGCCCGGGCAATTTGCCCAGCACATATATAGTGCGGTCTGAAAGGGTGGAAATATCCGCGATCCCGGGGTTGGCGATAGAGAGTTCCGCAAAAGGAACGTCGCTTTCGACCACAACGGCGCGGTTCATCGGAACCTTTAGTGCGCTTGATGCCGACCCGCGCATAACGCGCAAGGTTTCAGCCTCAACAGTCGTTGGAACAGCGGTCACACTTACGGCAAAACCCAATAGGGCTGCCTTGATAAAATTGTTCATTTTCATTGTGATCTGCCTCTCTGATCACTAGCTCGATTACGGGTCTGTATTCGCCCAATTACTGGTGATCATGCCGGAATCCGGTTTTTATTGCAAGAATCAAACGCTTGGTCGGTGTTTTTTATGTGGATAAGGCGCAACACAGCGCTAATTCTAGCGGCGAAACTGAAATTCAACTCTATATAGAGTGTCAATTTTAATGACGGTCCGCGTAATAAACCGAGGAATTGTCAAAATCGAACATTGTTTTGGGGAGAGGTGCAGATAACAATACAAGCCTTGAACTTGCTTACCCAAACGAGCGACGGCTCGTCGGGCGGCCAGCCCGCCCCGTCTGAGGTGCTGCGCACCGTGAAACATAAAATGGTGCTGCTGGGGAGAATTGAACTCCCGACCTCGTCATTACCAATGACGCGCTCTACCACTGAGCTACAGCAGCCTGCTGTTTGGCGGGTGAATAGGCGCAATCTGCATTTGACGCAAGCGCAATCTGGACCCGTCCCGATGCCTTCTATAGAGAGTGTCCTATGGAGAGAAAATCTATCAAAGAAAGCAAGGCCACAGCGCGCAGCCGTCGGGATGAACGATTGAAAGCAGCGTTGAAGGCGAATATGGCGAGGCGTAAGGCGCAAACGCGGGGCCGAAAAGCAACCGCAGCGGCGCAGGATAAGGCAGAGTAGGGTAAAACATGGATTCAATTGTTATAACAGGTGGCGGGCCGCTGAATGGTGAAATTCCGATTGCGGGGGCGAAAAACGCCTGTCTGGCGCTGATGCCGGCCACATTGCTGTCAGAAGAACCGCTAACGCTGACCAACGCGCCGCGCCTGTCGGACATCAAAACCATGACCGAGTTGTTGCAATCGCTGGGGGCCGAGGTGACCAGTCTGGACGAGGGCCGCGTTCTGGTGCTCTCCAGCCACAGCGCTGACAACCCGCTGGCGCATTACGACATCGTGCGCAAGATGCGAGCCTCGAACCTAGTGCTGGGGCCATTGTTGGCGCGCCACGGCAAGGCGGTTGTGTCGCTGCCCGGCGGTTGTGCCATTGGCGCCCGACCGATGGATATTCACGTTACCGCCCTTGAGGCGATGGGCGCGGTGATCGAGCTGAAAGATGGATACCTTCACGCCGAAGCTAAAGGCGGTCTAAAGGGCGCTGTGATTGATTTTCACTTTGCCTCCGTTGGCGCGACTGAAAACGTAATGATGGCCGCAACGCTGGCCAAAGGCACCACGGTGATCAACAACGCGGCGCGCGAGCCTGAAATCGTCGATCTTGCCGATTGCCTGCGCCGCATGGGGGCACAGATCGACGGCGATGGCACATCCAGTATCACCATTCAGGGTGTGGACCGCTTGCATGGCGCGACCCACCCTGTTGTGACGGACCGGATCGAGTTGGGCACTTACATGCTGGCCCCTGCTTTTGCTGGCGGCGAGGTGGAACTGCTGGGCGGGCGTATCAATCTGCTAAGTGCCTTTGTTGAAAAGCTGGACCAGATCGGTGTGGATGTGACGGAGACCAAGCGCGGGCTGAAGGTCAAGCGGCGCAGTGACATCCTAAAGGCAGTTGATATCGTCACCGAACCTTTCCCCGGTTTTCCGACCGATTTGCAGGCACAGATGATGGCGTTACTGTGCACCGCTGAGGGGACCAGCGTTCTGGAGGAAAAGATATTCGAGAACCGCTTCATGCACGCGCCCGAACTGATCCGCATGGGGGCCAGTATTGATGTGCAGGGCGGGCACGCCACAGTGACGGGAGTGGATAAACTAAAAGGTGCGCCGGTGATGGCCACTGACTTGCGCGCCTCGGTTTCGCTGATTTTGGCGGGGCTGGCGGCCGAAGGCGAAACCGTGGTCAGCCGCGTTTACCATCTGGATCGCGGATACGAGCATGTGGTGGCGAAATTCCGCGCCGTAGGCGCACAGATAGAACGGATCAAAAACAATGGTTGAAGATGCAAAATTCGAGGATGGCAGGGAAGAGCCGCTGCGCCTAAGGGCCGAGGATGTAGATGATCTGGCGGTTCTGGCAGCACTGGTTCAGGATGCGGTGTTTCCGGCCAATGAAATGACGTGGCAGGCCGGTCAGCGCCGTTTTGCCATCCTGTTGAACCGGTTTCGCTGGGAGGACCGCGCCAAGGCCGAAATGCGCAAACGCGCCTTTGAGCGGGTGCAATCGGTGCTGGTGGTCAACGATGTCGCCAAGGTCCAGTCCCAAGGGGTCGAGCGCGGCGATGAGGACATGGTGATGTCGCTGTTGTCGATCACATTCGAGGCGGGCAACGACGGCACGGGCCGTATCGTCATGACCCTTGCGGGCGACGGGGTGATCGCGCTGGACGTGGAATGTCTGGATGTGGCGCTAAAGGACGTAACGCGCCCCTACGTTGCCCCTTCAAAACACGCGCCACACCATCCGGAGTAGGCTATGCCACTATTTCTGAACACAACCGACGATGATTTCGAGGCTGATTTTGCCGTCTTTCTGACCACCAAGCGCGAGGATTCGCCTGACGTGGATGCCGTGGTTGCGGACATCATTGCTGATGTGCGGACGCGGGGCGATGCGGCGGTGATCGAGTTGACCGCCAAGTTCGACCGGTTCGAACTAACGCCCGAGACCATGGCCTTTACGGGGCAAGAGATCGAGGCAGAATGCGCCAAAGTATCTGACGAGGACCGCGCGGCGCTGGAACTGGCGGCAGAGCGTATCCACGCCTATCACACCCGCCAAATGCCGGAAGATGCCAGCTGGACCGACGCGGTCGGCGCCACACTGGGCTGGCGTTGGGGGCCGGTATCTGCGGCGGGGCTGTATGTGCCAGGTGGTTTGGCGTCTTATCCATCGTCCGTCTTGATGAACGCCATTCCGGCCAAGGTGGCAGGGGTGGAACGGTTGGCGATTGCGGTGCCAACGCCGGACGGCATTTGCAACCCGCTGGTGTTGCTGGCGGCGCGCATTGCAGGCGTTGATACCATTTACCGGATCGGTGGGGCGCAAGCGATTGCGGCGCTGGCGTATGGCACCGAAACCATCGCGGCGGTCGATAAGATTACAGGGCCGGGCAATGCCTTTGTCGCCGCAGCGAAACGGCGGGTGTTTGGCAAGGTCGGCATTGATATGATCGCGGGGCCCAGCGAGGTTCTGGTGATTGCGGACCGTAATAACGAGCCGGACTGGATCGCGGTTGATCTGCTGTCACAAGCCGAGCACGACGAAAGCGCGCAATCAATCCTGATCACCGATGATGCGGGGTTTGGCCAGCAGGTGGCGGATGCCGTTGAAGCGCGGCTGGAAACGCTGGAACGGCGCGAGATTGCCGGACCCAGCTGGCGTGACTTTGGCGCGGTGATTACGGTGCAGGATATGGACGAGGCGGTGGTTTTGTCCGACCGGATTGCGCCCGAGCATCTGGAGCTGTGTGTGGCTGATGCAGACGCGATGGCGGCCAAGGTGAAACACGCCGGTGCGATATTCATCGGCGCATGGACCCCCGAAGCGATTGGCGATTACGTTGGCGGGCCTAACCATGTTCTGCCCACAGCGCGGTCCGCACGGTTTTCTTCCGGCCTGTCGGTGATGGATTTCTTGAAACGCACCACGCTGTCCAAAATGACGCCGCAAGCGCTGGCCGCTATCGGTCCTGCCGCCGAACGGTTGGCAATTTCCGAGAGTTTAGAGGCGCACGGATTGTCTGTTCGGTTGCGACTGGATCGGCTGAACAATGACTGACCGCATTAGCCATATCGAGATTGACGACAGCGGGCTGCCAGCCCCGACGCCCGAGATTGAACAGGAACGTAAAGTCGCGGTGTTTGATCTGCTGGAAGAGAACAGTTTTGCGCTGCCGACCCGTGGCGATCTGGTG
>JAFLKA010000428.1 GCA_022712735.1 Marinosulfonomonas sp.
GTGGAAAGTGCCTTTTGCATCTATGTTGCCGTTTGGCGCATATACGCGACGTGTGACGTCAGTGGTTGCTGACGGGATAATCACCTCGGGCACTTCGACGCGGGTGGATACCATGCCTTATACCGAGCGGGCTTCGGGGGCGGGCAACAACGAGGTTTGGGTGAACTGGTCAGTTGCCTGCAAAGGCAAGATTCAGGTGACCGCGCGGATTGATCGTCCGCTCTGACACCTAAGTAAATGACAAAATAGAAAGCAGGGTGCCAATGTGCGCCCTGCTTTTTTGTCGCGCATCGGCTCTGGTGGCTTGACCTCATTGCACAAGTGACGCAGCTTTGCAGGAACAATTATAATTGGAGAGAAATATGCGAATTTTTACAACGATGGGTTTGGTTCTGGCTTTGAGCATTCCGGCGGCTTCTTATGCCGAAAATAAACCGGTGAATATTGGCCCCGGGGTGATGTCTGTTCAAATTGAAACCGGGGCTGGCCCTGTTGAAATTTCACGCATTCAGGATAATGAAAACCGGCTGAGTGGGGATTGGACGCGCACATCGCGGCCCTGCCCGAATTTCTGTGTGCAGCCGATGATCCCGGCCGAGGGTGTCACCCCGATTGGCGAGCAGGAGGTGATCGCCATGTTGCAGGATCCGGATGCTATGGTCGTCGATAGCCGTGTGGCCAAGTGGTATTATGATGGCACCATTCCGGGGGCCGCGCATATTCCCTATACCGAGGTGGCGGAGCGTTTGGACGAGTTGGGCTGCGAGATAGATTTCGATGGCTGGATTTGCGACGGTGCCAAATCTGTGGCGCTGTTTTGCAACGGGCCGTGGTGTGGGCAGTCGCCAACCGCCATTCGCGCGATGATCAGTGTGGGGTATCCTGCCGACAAGATATATTATTATCGCGGCGGGATGCAGGTTTGGCGTATGCTGGGCCTGACAGTGATCGAGCCAGAAGACGGATAAGCCAGACGCAAACCAACCAGCCATGGAGGCCAGCCAATGCTAACAATTTCAAAGGACAATGACGTTCAGACGGTTGTCACCACATTCGAGGTGACGCCGGGCACCTGTCAGGATTTACTGGACGAATTGAAGACCGCTTGTGACACCTTTGTTAGCAAGCAGCCCGGATTTGTCGGGGCGGCCATGCATGTGAATGACGCCCAGACGCGGATTGCCAATTATGTGCAATGGAAAACCCGCGATGATTTTCAGGCGATGCTGCGATCAGATGAAATGCGCGGCTATCACCAGAAATTCAACGCGCTGTGCAAGAATTTCGAGCCGGTAATGTATGACGTGGTTGTTAGCGTTGGCTAGCGGCCAAGGCGGCTGCTGATTTGGCGGCCATATCCTGCGCGTGCGCCTTTCGGGCGCTACGGCTAAAGGCCAGATCGGCCTTGCCTTTGACCAGCCACGAGAACGCAAAGGCCCAGATGCCAATGGCCTCGAGCCAGAGAACCAGATTCCAGTCAATCACCATGGCCTGCATATCGGGGCTGCCTTTGACCTTCATGTAGGATGTGATGGTGATCAGAATGGTCGAAACCAGGATGATGTGGCCGCACCAGATATAAATCCGCCGCCGCACCGGTTTGGCGGTTTTGGGGAATTTATAGTAACAAAACACCCCGAGGCAGATGAAAAACGTCAAGGCCGAGGCGTAGTGAAACATCGAGCTGACCTTCAGGCCAAGCGCCACTTGGGAAACGGTCACAACGGCTTGGCTCTCGTTCGGGAACAGCGCCAGACCGAAGGCCGATATGCCCGCAAGTGTCGCCACCCAATCGTCAGAAATCCACTCGCCTTTGTCGGGTTTATATCCCTTGTAGGAAATCAGAAAAATCCCGATGGCAAACAGGGTGCCTACGAAAATATCGCGCATGGTGGTGTGGTAAAAATCACTGATCGAGGGCTCTAGCCTGCTATTGGACAATACCCCGCCTATGATCAGGATCAGGGGCAGGATGACCCCTAAAATGCCAACGGCACGGCGCACGCGGTGGTACGATAGAACCAGATCATCATGGGTAGGCTGTGCGGTGGCGGTATCATTGGGCATTATTTGGACCTGCGAAATATATGGGCGAAAAATGAAGTGGTTACGAAAAAGAGGCGCACTAGAAAAATAAGATTTTAGCGCCGGAAGGTTCGCATTTCAAGGTTGGCGTCAGAAACTCTTCCAAAACCCTAATTTCAGGCTTTGCGTGTCGTCTCCTGTCAGGCCTTTGACAAGACCGGCTTCGATCTGGTTGGAACCGCCACCGATAGACCAAACCAGCGAGGGGGCGAATTTGGCATAGGTGGGTCCGTTAACGGTTTTGCCGGTTTGCAGTTGCCAGATCAGCATCAGGCGGTCGTTCGGTTTCATCCCCCATGTGAAATCGGCGCTATAGCTGGTGCCGGACTGGCCTGGCACGTCAAGCGAGGTGCTGACCACTGTTGCGAGTGAGGCGTCAACCGACAGCCAGCCGTGTTTCAACCCACGCCCCCACGAGGCCCCGATTTTGGCCAGCGTCTGTTCCGTTGTGGTGCCCCACGGGTTTGGAATGGTTTTTATCCCCGCCCCGAATGTCAGGGCCAAGCGTGCAGGGCGGTCGGTTTTACCAACAGGAAGGCGCAGGAACAGATAGGCCTCGGATACACTGCCCGATGTCCCCAGATAGCCGTCAAACCCGACCGTCAAACGCGGCGTCAGCCCATATTCGGCGTATAGCGATGTGTCGGTTGCATATAGGGTTTCGGGCAGCGTCGAAATGGTGTTGGACCATGACAAAAACACCGCGCCCTTTTCCTGCAACCACGCGCCGGACCACGCCACCGTGGGCAAGGCCAGCAATGCCAACAGGGCCAATAATCGCAACATCCACACCTCCTATCCCCGCCTTAAACAGTCGTTGATAATGGTAAACAGATGATTAACTTTTGGAAAACGGGGTTGATATGGGTCATAGTGGCGACCTGTGGGCAAGTGTATGATTGCCCCGAAACAAAGGAGACGACATCATGTATAAAAATATTCTGGTACCCGTTGCCTTGGATCACGGGCATGGCACTGCCGAGGCGATGAAAGTGGCGCAAAAACTGCGCGCCGAGGGGGGTAAAATCACCCTGCTGAGCGTGGTCGAGGCGGTACCCGGCTATGTGGCCAGTTATCTGCCCAAAGGCCAAATGGACAAAAACCGCGCCGAGGTCGAGGTCAGCCTGAAGGCGGATGCGGGCGGGGTTAAAGGTGTGCAGACCAGGGTGATCATCGGTCATGCCGGCTCCTCGATTGTGGATTATGCCAAGGATCAGGATATTGATCTGATTATTGTGGCATCACACAAGCCGGGGTTGCAGGATTTCTTCCTCGGCTCCACCGCCGCCCGCGTTGTGCGCTATTCGCAATGCGCGGTGCATGTGCTGAGATAGTTCGCGCGAAACCAATCTATGCGGCAAACGAGTATTCGTCTTTTAGACCGAGGCAGCGTTAACGCATGTTAATGCGTTCGGGCTAAAGGATGAATGCAATTCGTTTGGTTTTGCTTTTATTCTGGGTATTGAACCCGACAGTTGGCCACACCGGCATTCATCTGGCGCATAGCGGCTGGCAAGCGTTTCTTAAGGTTTGCCAGCTTGCGCCGTTCTTCGGCCACATTGATGGAAACGGGGGTTTCCACAGTGCGGTACTGGGTGTGAAAACACCGATAGGGCTTTCTGTTTTTGTCATAACAAATATCGGGCGCTTCATAGGCTTGTTGCGAGCGGTGGATCGCATAGCCACGGGCGATATTGCCTTGGCTGGTGCTGATCCCTGCACGAATGCTGCGGACCTCGTTTGACGCGGTGTTGATGCACTGTTCCTGCGGCGTGGCGCAGGCGGCGATCAGGGCGAGGGCAGGGAGGAGGGCGAAGTGTTTCATAACAG
>JAFLKA010000060.1 GCA_022712735.1 Marinosulfonomonas sp.
CCTGTCCCAATTCAAACCTGCGATGTTGCAGATACAACAGGCGGGCCTGCGCGTAGCTATCGGCACTATCATATAATATAGAGTCGACAGTGTCGGAATACTGGTAGCGATCACCAAGTTTTGATAAGCCTTTAGCAGTCGGCCCCATAAATTTCCCGGCCCCCGAAGAGCCAAACGTCAGCGGGTTGGTAAATATGTCGACCACCATCCCGACCATATCGCGTTCGGTCGACGGCCCGACAAAGGGCAGTTCAACATAGTTGCCCTCGCCCACACCCCAGACATGCAGGGTTTCGCCAAAATCGCTGGTTTCCTCATACAGGCCCATCGCGGTTGAAGGGTCCAGAATGCCGCCCAACCCGATTGTGGTGTTGAACAAAAACCGGCTGGCATTTTTGACAGCGCTGTCCAGATCAAGTTGCAACAGGTTGTTCACAACAATGCCTGGTAAATTCAAATTCGAGGCGAAATTGCCAATTCCCTGACGCACCGGCTGGGGAATTCCGTTGCCATATGCCCCCGACGCAGGCTTGACCAGCGCACGGTCCAGATTGCGGTTTGCCTCGTGCGTTTGGCGATTTCGCAGCTCGTGAGGGTCGGTAATACCCTTGGCCACAGGGGCAGTGCACCCCGCCATCAGGACAAGAGCGAAGCTGACAACGATGAACCCGGATAAACGCATTCGTATTTTTTTCAAAACTATCAATGTAATCTCAACTGCTTGTTTGTAGTTTCACACTACATAGTCTTTGACGCGACAATGCCCATAGGTAAGTAGGGCCAAGGTTAAATCTGTGGCCGATTGGTTACAAGTCATTCTGTGTCATTTCATCCCCTAAAGATGCGACACAGCACCGGCAGTTGAAAGAGGTAATATGCGGCAAACAGATCGCAGTAACGGGTTAGCAGAACTAAAGGCGGCACGGCGCAAAAACAGGGGGCTGTTTTGGGCCGTCGGCATCTTCAGCGCATTCGTAAACCTGCTGATGCTCACCGGTCCCCTGTATATGTTGCAGGTCTATGACCGCGTGCTGGGCAGCGGATCAGTTGAAACGTTGCTGGCGCTTTCGGTGCTGGTGGCGTTCCTGTTTGCGATGATGGGGCTGCTGGATTATGCCCGCGGGCGCATTCTGGCACGCATCGGGGCGCGGTTTCAATCCAGTCTGGACCGGCGCGTGTTTTCCGCCGTGTTGCGGGCCAATGCGCGGGGCCGTGGCACGCCCGAAACCAACAGCGGGCTGCGTGATCTGGAAGCGGTGCAGCGTTTGCTGACATCACCCGTGCTGACCGCGGTTTTCGATATTCCATGGACACCGGTTTTTCTGGGCGGGATATTTCTGTTTCACCCCTGGCTGGGCATCCTTGCCATATCGGGTGGCGGATTTCTGATCCTGATCACCCTGTTGAACCAATGGGTCACCCGCACGCCTGTGCTGGACGCCAATGTATCCACCCATCACGCCAGCCAGATGGCCGAACAACTGCGCGGCGAATCCGAACTGGTGCAAAGTTTGGGAATGCAGGGGGCGGTGTTCGAGCGCTGGAATGCGGCCCGTGAAACCGCACTTGCCGCCAGCATTCGCGCCTCGGACAGCACCGGCAGTTTTTCCATCCTGACCAAAACATTCCGCATGTTCCTGCAATCGGCAATGCTGGGTCTGGGTGCCTATCTGGTGTTGCAAAACGAGTTGACCGCAGGTGCGATGATCGCAGGATCCATCCTGTTAGGCCGCGCATTAGCCCCGATTGAGCAGTCAATCGGCCAATGGGCATTGGTTCAGGCCGCCAGCAAGGGATGGAGCAACCTTACGATTTTGCTTTCCGAAGTGCCGGTTGAACCCGTACGCACCACCCTGCCCCGCCCAAAGGCGTTGTTGGTTGCCGAGCAGGTAACGGTTGTTCCGCCGGGCCAAGCACAAGCCTCGCTTCGCATGGCCAGTTTCACCCTGAAACCCGGTCAGGCGCTTGGCGTTATCGGATCATCCGGTGCGGGCAAATCCACCCTTGCACGGGCGATCACCGGCGTATGGCGGGTGGCGGGTGGCAAAATCCGGCTGGATGGGGCAACGCTGGATCAATATGATCCCGACGTTCTGGGCCAGCATATCGGATATCTGCCACAACGCGTGCAATTGTTTGACGGCACCATCGCCGAAAACATCGCCCGCCTGTCGATGAACCCCGATGATGCGGCCGTCATCAAAGCCGCCAAAAAGGCCGCAGCACACGATATGATTCTGGAATTCCCCGATGGCTATGACACCCGCGTTTCCGCCAATGGCGGGCGTCTGTCTGGCGGGCAATTGCAGCGCATCGGCCTTGCCCGTGCGATGTATGGTGATCCGGTCATTCTGGTGCTGGACGAGCCAAATTCAAACCTGGATAATGAAGGATCAACCGCCCTGAACGGCGCAATCCGCCAGATGAAGGCCGATGGCGGGGCCGTGATGATCATGGCCCATCGCCCCGCTGCCATTCAGGAATGTGACCAGCTGATTGTGCTCGAGGGTGGTGCGCTTAAGGCGTTCGGACCAAAGGATGACGTGATGCGCGAGATGGTCAAAAACCATGAACAAATCCGCCAAAGCGCAACAAAAGGAAGCGTCACATGAACACTGATGCAGCAAAAGGCTGGTCCGCCCGCGCCCCGCTGATCCTGGGATTTCTGGCCATTCTGGTTTTGATCGGCGGCTTTGGCACGTGGTCGGTGATGGCCAATATTTCAGGCGCCGTGATCGCCGATGGCCAGATCGAGGTCGACCAGAACCGCCAAGTTGTGCAGCACCCCGACGGGGGCGTGATTTCGGAAATCCGTGTGCAAG
>JAFLKA010000454.1 GCA_022712735.1 Marinosulfonomonas sp.
AGATGCCCCTGTTTCGGGTGGCGTTGGCGGGGCTTCTGGCGGCACTTTGACCTTTATGGCGGGCGGCACCGAGGCAGGGTTTGCCAAGGTAAACCCGTTGTTTGACGTCATGGGCCAAAAGGCCGTGCATTGCGGCGCATCAGGTGCTGGCCAATCGGCCAAAATATGTAACAACATGATCCTTGGCGTCACCATGATCGCCACCTGCGAGGCCTTTGCGCTGGCCGACAAGCTCGGCCTTGACCGGCAGAAAATGTTCGATGTGGTCAGCACCTCGTCCGGCTATTCATGGACCATGAACGCTTATTGCCCCGCCCCCGGTGTTGGCCCGACCTCGCCTGCGGACAACGATTACCAGCCCGGTTTTGCCGCCGAATTGATGCTCAAAGACCTGCGTCTGTCCCAACAAGCGGCCGAGGCAGTGGACGCCGACACCCCGATGGGGCATTCTGCAACGGATCTGTATGAACAGTTTGTCGAGAAGGAAGGTGGCGAAGGAATGGACTTTAGCGCAATGCTCCCCCGTTTTGAAAAACGCCATCGAGGCTGATGGGCTGGGTTGAAGACGCCCCTGATCTTGCCACGCTGGACGCGATCACCGCGACCAGATTGAATTCATTAACGCCGATGGACGTGCCTACGGGCACCGTTCTGTTTTCGCCGGGCGACGCGGTCAAAGGCTATGTCATTATGTTGCAAGGGCGGGTTTCAGTGTCCTTAACCGGCGCATCAGGGCGCGAAATGCTGCTCTATGCGGTCACGAGGGGGCAATCCTGTATTCAGAGCACATTGGGCCTGATGGGCGGCGAAGATTATACCGCCGAGGCCATCACTGAAGAGGATAGCCGCGTCGTCTTGCTGCCTAAACCGTTGTTTTTGCGACTGCTTGACGATTCCCCCAGTTTCCGAACCCTTGTGTTCGCAGCCTTTGCCGGACGGATGCAAACCATGATGCACCTGCTGGAACGGATCGCCTTTCAGCGGGTCGAATGCCGCCTAGCCGCGCATTTGCTGGACCGCGCCCAACCTTGCGGGCAACTGACGGCCACCCATCAGGAACTGGCCACCGCCGTTGGCAGCGCCCGCGAGGTGATCTCGCGCAGGTTAGATGCCTGGTCGCGGCATGGCTGGGTGAAAACCACGCGAGGCAAAGTGCAAATCACCGATATGGACGCGCTAAAATCCCTATCAGACGAGGCTATGTGACCCCGTCACAGACACATCCTTAAGAATCGGTTAAATCCTGTGCCAATGGACATGAAAAAGGAGACACCCCATGTTTAAGAAAAATGTAGGCAACCTTGACCGCATCTTGCGTATCGTTGTTGGTATCGCGCTGATCTCTGGTTATTTCCTTAACCCTGACGCGACATATCGTTGGGCCTATCTGCTCGGCATCATCCCGCTGGCAACCGGCCTGATGTCCAGCTGCCTGCTTTATACCATTCTGGGCCTGAAAACCTGCCCGATGAAAGACAGCTAGGTTCTTAACCATTGGCATTCTTATCAGCCCCGCCGCATCTGCGCGCGGGGCTTTTTTAATTAAGTTTTCAGCATATCCTTTAGATACTGCCCCGTGTAACTGCGCGGCTCGGCGGCCACCTGTTCGGGCGTGCCAACAGCCACAATCTCGCCACCGCCATCGCCCCCCTCAGGGCCAATGTCGATGATCCAGTCGGCGGTTTTGACCACGTCCAGATTGTGCTCGATCACCACCACTGTATTACCCTGATCAACCAACTCGTGCAGCACCTCGAGCAGCTTGCGCACATCTTCGAAATGCAGCCCCGTTGTGGGTTCGTCCAAGATATATAGTGTGCGC
Source organism: Marinosulfonomonas sp. (assembly GCA_022712735.1). Next base: position 1,823 of record JAFLKA010000454.1, read on the forward strand.
CCAGTAGAGCGTTTTGCCAGCTCCTTTGACAGCTTCACCCGCTGCGCCTCGCCGCCCGACAGCGTAGTCGCCTGCTGACCGACCTTGATATATCCAAGACCCACCCGCATCAGTGCATCCATCTTATCGCGGATGTTGGGAACGGCTTTGAAAAACTCTTGCGCGTCCTCGACATTCATATCAAGAATATCGGCTATGCTCTTGCCCTTAAACCTAATTTCCAATGTTTCGCGGTTGTAGCGCTTGCCCTGACAGGTCTCGCACATCACGTAAACATCGGGCAGGAAATGCATCTCGATCTTGATCAGACCATCGCCCTTGCAGGCCTCGCAGCGCCCGCCTTTAACGTTGAAGGAAAACCGCCCGGGCTTGTAACCACGCGTCTTGCTTTCGGGCAGGCCCGCGAACCAGTCGCGGATCGGCGTGAACGCCCCCGTATAGGTCGCAGGGTTAGAGCGCGGGGTGCGCCCGATTGCGCGCTGGTTGATGTCGATCACCTTGTCCAGATGCTCCAGTCCACGAATGGTTTCGCACGGCGCTGGCGTCTGGCGCGCGCCGTTCAGGCGCATGCTGGCGGTTTTGAACAGGGTCTCGATGGTCAGGGTGGATTTGCCGCCGCCCGACACACCGGTCACACAAGTGAATTTGGCCAGCGGGAATTCGGCGGTGACCGATTTCAGGTTGTTGCCCGTCGCCTTGACCACCTTGATTTTCTTCTTGTTGCCCTTGCGCCGCGTCTTTGGAACCGCAATTTCACGAGCACCTGTCAGGTATTGCCCCGTCAGGGACGCCGGATCATTGGCGACCTGATCCGGCGTCCCTTCTGAAACCACTTGACCACCATGCACGCCCGCCCCAGGACCAATGTCGAACACATAATCAGCGCTGCGGATCGCCTCTTCGTCATGTTCAACCACAATCACCGTATTGCCCTGATCACGCAGGTTTTTTAGCGTTTGCAACAGGCGGCCATTGTCGCGTTGGTGCAGGCCGATGGATGGCTCGTCCAGCACATAAAGCACCCCCGTCAGGCCAGAACCGATCTGGCTGGCCAGCCGAATACGCTGGCTTTCGCCGCCCGACAGGGTGCCGGAATTGCGCGACAAGGTCAGGTAATCTAGCCCGACATTGTTCAAAAAGCCCAGCCGCTCGACGATCTCTTTCAAAATCGCCCGCGCGATCTCGTTTTTCTGCTTGGTCAGGTGGTTCGGCACATCCTTAAACCAGGCAAAAGCCTCGCGGATCGACATCTGCACCACCTGCCCCGCGTGCTGGCCGTTGATTTTCACCGCCA
>JAFLKA010000182.1 GCA_022712735.1 Marinosulfonomonas sp.
GTTACCATTGCAAGCACCGTTGTGGCCCTGATCGCAATGCGCAAAATCGGTGGTCAAACCGGAGACATTCTGGGGGCCACGCAGCAAGTATCCGAGATCGCGGCCCTGATAACTCTCTCAACAGCTTTGATCTAAAGCTGCTACTCCCAGCTTCTTCTTTTTAATAAATACCTGCGCCGCAGGCACCTGCGCTTTGGCCCCGCAGGGGGCAAAGCGCTTGGGGCGCCGCCGTTAGGCGGCGCAACCACTATGCTGCTGCCACAATCCGCGACATCAGGATATCAATGATTCCCTGACGCGCATTGTCTTCGCCATCCCCGGCCACAGCGGCAAATTCACGGGTCAGCCGCTCTAACGCTGCTTCATACAGCTGGCGTTCCGAATAGCTCTGCTCGCGCTGATCATCCGTGCGGTGCAAATCGCGCACCACTTCGGCAATCGCGATCAAATCACCCGAGTTGATCTTTTGCTCGTATTCCTGCGCGCGGCGCGACCACATGGCCCGCTTCACCTTGGCCTTGCCCTTCAGGGTCTTGTTCGCATGCGCAATCACATCAGGTGACGACAGCGAGCGCATTCCAACCTCGATTGCCTTGTCTGTAGGCACCCGCAAGGTCATCTTGTCTTTTTCAAACGCAATTACAAACATCTCCAGCTTAAAGCCTGCAACCTCTTGTTCCTCAACCGAGACCACTTTGCCCACACCATGGGACGGATACACAACAAATTCGTTTGGACGAAAATCCAGCTTCTTCGACTTACTCATTCAGGCCACTTTCTTGCTTGGCACCCTGAACACCAACCGGCATCCATTAGGCGATAAGAAACCACCCATCAGGCAATCAGCACTGAGGATGGTGACAGGTTTCGGTATTCATTTCACAGCGGAATATAGCAGAAATTATACCCCACGAAAAGCACAGCAATACAAAAGATGCGGATTTACGTTGTTTTTCAGGCCGTAACGGCAGTATTTCACTGATAAACACGCCGGAATTTGGCCCTAAATCCACAGCTGCGCGAATCGCTATTCGTTGCCTTCGCCCGGCTTCTCCGAGAAGTATTTCTCCAGCTTGCCTTCTTCGCCATCGCGTTCTTCGGCATCGGGCAACTGGTCCCTCTTCTCGATGATCACAGGCCACAGTTCGGAATATTTGCGGTTAAATTCAACCCATTTATCCGTGTCAGGTTCGGTATCGGGCCGGATCGCATCCGCCGGACATTCCGGCTCGCATACACCGCAATCGATACACTCGTCCGGATGGATAACGAGCATGTTTTCACCCTCGTAAAAACAGTCTACGGGGCAGACTTCGACACAGTCGGTGTATTTGCAGGCGATGCATTTGTCGTTAACGATGTAGGTCATATGAGCACTCTAGAATTTTGCTATCCGCGTCTAGCTATTCGGTTGTAGCGGATCAATCAAGGTATGAGCCACGCAAAAGACGTGCAGTGCGGCGATCTTTCTTTGTTGGGCGACCTTTGCGTTCAATCTGTGCCGATTTTGGAATTATTTCCTCGGGTGGTGTCAGGTCATCATAAAGCGTCTGCGCCTCAGGGGCTGGACCACGTCGCACGCCGATCGCCTCGATCCGGATCACCCTGATCCGGCGGGCTTGTGGAAAGGTTAAGGTATCCCCTGCCCCGACCATCACGGATGCCTTGGCAATCCGGTTGCCGTTGACGCGCAGATGCCCGCCCGTCACCAGCTTTGCCGCCAACCCACGGGTTTTGAAAAACCGCGCATGCCAGAGCCATTTGTCGACACGTCCTTTATCAGCTGTTTGCATTTCACCCCACAAAAAGAGCATCAGAATTCACCCGATCTTGGGGGGAATTCTGATTCAATTCAATGCAAAATGCGGTCAGGCGCGTCAGGCAAACGGCTAACCTTTGTCCTTTAGCCCCATAAGGGCTGCGGCAAATGGATTGTCAGGGTCAATTTTCTTTTCTTTCTTCGGCGGTCGCGCCTGATAGGGCTTTGTCCCGTCACGCGGCGGACGTTTGCCTTGTGGTTTACCACGTGGCTTGCCTTGCGGCTTGCGATCCCCGCCACCTTTGCGCACGTTCACCCATGTGAAAGTATAGAACACTTCCTGCTCGGGTGGCTCGTCCGTTTTCTCTTCAGGTTCAGCCGTGTCTTCAGCCTCAACGGGTTTCGCTTCTTCAGCCTCGACCGGTTTCGCGTCTTTAGCCGTGGCTTCATCAGCTTTAGCCTCTTCAGCCTTCACTTCTTCAACCGGCACGGCCTTCACCTTCACCCGTTCGCCCTTTTCGCCCTTATAACCCAGCCCCTGCATCAAATCGGCAAACTGTTCCAGCGTCATGCCGGTGATCGACAGCATATCGGGGTTGGCTTCAAACCCGCTGCGGCTGTTTTCGGTGCGCAGCATATCGGCCAGACGTTCCAGCATGTCGATCCGGATCGCACGGCTGCCCGCAGCGCGGTAGCCTGACATGGTATCCCAGCCCGTAGGTGCATCTTTTTCGGTCGGGATCGTCACCAGACCGGGTGGCGGGCTTTCGGGGAATTCATCCAGTTTGCCAACCAGTGACCACAGCACCAGACGCAGACGCGTGGCGGCGGGTTTTAGCAGCAGCGGCATGAAAATGGTGAACTGGCCAAAACGGATGCCATGTTTGCGCAGAGTAGCGCGGGCGTCCTGGTCCAGATCCTTGACCTCGGCCATCACAGCGGAACGCGGCACCACGCCGAATCCCTCGACCATGCGAAACGCGAACCCGCGCGCCATTGGCGTCAGCGTTTCGTCCTTTGACAGCGCCAGCAGTGGTTCAAACAGGGTAGCAACCTTGCGATCAATGAAATGCTGCAAACGGCGCTGCACTTTGGTCATCACGTCAGCGCCGGCTTCGTCATCAACGAACGCCACGACTTGCGGTTTCAGCGCATCATCGCCCGCGACCAGTTTGCCAACCGCAGAGTTGCCCCACATCAGGCCACCTTGTTCGGTGAAATCTATTTCGGTGTCGGGCGAGTTGTAAAACCTGTCAGCCAGCAGATGGAACTGCGGCACCAGCGCGGCTACGCTGGCGGCGCGCAGGGTTTTAGCCTCGTCCGCGTTTGCAGTTTTGTCCTGCGTAAAGCGGAACCCTTCCAGACGGCCAATGAGTTCACCCTCAACCGTCACTTCACCTTTGTCATTCACGTCGGCCACAAGGCCCTCCTTCTGCTTCAACCGGCGCAGCAAAACGGATGTGCGCCGATCAACAAATCTTTGGGTCAGTCGCGCATGCAGCGCGTCCGATAGGCGGTCTTCTACAGCGCGAGTCGCCCCGCGCCAATGGGTTTCGTCATCAACCCAGCCCTTTCG
>JAFLKA010000061.1 GCA_022712735.1 Marinosulfonomonas sp.
CCGAGGGCCAACGATCACATCAATCTCACTGATAAACTCCGCTGAGTACTCCATGGAGAAACTCCTTTCCAAACTACAGGAAAGAACTGAATCGCAGATCGCTACCTCAAGCGTAAGGTGGGTACGGGACAACGCTTACGAAGAAACCTATGCGCTCACAACACTTCCCCCAGAAATTGCTGATCTAACGGAAGTAACATCACTCAATTTAGCCAACACGCAAATAACTGATCTCACCCCCATAATTGGTTTGGTCAGGATCGTAGGGCTTTTCCTTGATAATACACAAGTTGTCGATCTCACCCCCATCGCTGACTTGACGAGGATCACATGGCTCCGTCTCGACAACTCACAGGTATCCGATCTACGGCCCATGCTCTCCCTCACTAAACTTAATGGTTCGTCGGTATTTTGGGGCCTCGAGTTCCATAACACCCCTGCAACTGCAATGGACCCGATATTGGCTGAACTATCGGAAATCGAGAATGAGATAGACCGCGCCACCAAAACCTTCGCTTATCTGCGCGAGGTCGGGGATGACTGGCCGCCCACCATCCCCAAAACTCCCACTCAAACCCCCGCTCCCTTACAGGCTGAATTCAGTGATGGTGTTTTGGTTGAACGTCCACAACCCAGTGATCTGCCCGACGATACTGCCAACCGAGCCCGGCAAGGCTGGGAAGCACTAAGCGAATTTCACGCCGATGTGATGCAAACTCTGATGAAGGGCAACCTGCCCAATCTGGAGCGTGCCATCATCGCCTTTGGTCGCGCCTTGGGTGACAGCTTTAAGGATGTTCGCCAAATCGCCCTTGGCACCCACGGCCAGCGGATTGTCGAGATATCCAAAACGGCAGATACTACTTTGATGGATGATGCGGCGGGTGATCTGCGAGCCTTTGCCGCCGCCATCGACTCCCACCTGCAACGTTTTCCCGAATGGGTCGCCTACCTGCACGATGATCTTGTCGAGACCGCGGCCACCCCGCCGCTGTGGACTGTCACCGATGATTTGCGCGACCTGTCTCAGGCGTTTCAGGATACCGACTTCATTGCGGATGATCTGGCGCAAAAATTCGCTGACCTAGTGCAGGCTGCCGAAGACAAAGACCTTCCTGATGAATTGGCTAAGAAGGGGGTTCTCCGGTCGCTCTCCAACATGCTGTCTGCCATCGTCAAGCGCGCGATTTCGACCACTAAAAAGGTCGGCAATGATTTGGGCAAAGAGGTTTATAAAAAGGCCATCCAAGTCACTGCAATTTCTGTTGTTGGAGGCACTGCCGATATACTACTTACCAAAGGGCAGGTCTTGATTTTATTAGCACAAAAGTATCCCGCCACTTTGGGCTGGCTTCAGAGCGTTTTGCGGTATTTGGGTCTCTAATTCCATACGCCCAAAGCTCATATGGAATTCATATGCGATTCATATGGTTTTCATATAGCCCAAATCGGCCCCGTTTTCACACCTCGCGCAGGAATTCCTGGATCGCGGTGATCACCTCTTTCGGGTGGGTGTAGGTCAGGGAATGGGGTGCATTCGGGATCATGGTTTGGCGGGTATTGCGGTTTAGTTCCGCCAATTTCCCAAGGCCGGAAATCGGGATAACCGCGTCGGCCTCGCCCCAGATTGCCTCGACCGGAATACCGGAATTTGCAAGGATTGTGTGTTCCCGATCCAGCGTGTTTGCCAGCAGACCTCGCTGGCTGGACAGCACCGCAGGCAGGAACCCGCGAACATAGGTATCAGCCGTTTGCATCGTGTAAATATCCGGCACGGCAGATGGTGTTTTAGCGTCGGATTTCAAATCCTTGCGCAGAAACCAGCCGCCAAAAACCATCATCAGCCAATCCCCGACAAGCGGCGTTTTTGCGATGAAACTATGCAGCCTGTTCGGGGCAATCCCCAACCCCGCAGGTGCCAGCAAAATCAGCCGCTCCAGCATGTCGGGATGTTTGGCGCCGTAACAGGTGGCAATCGCCCCGCCCATCGAATACCCCAGCAGCATGATACCGCCGTCAACACCTTGATCTTCCAGCAATTCTTCTAGTTGTCGGTTAAAGAATTCGGCGTCTTGGCGCCCTGCAACACGCCCCGAATATCCGCGCCCGTACAGATCATAGGTCAGCACCCGATAATCCATCCGGTTCAGCCCTTGTACCAATGCATCCCAAACATAACTGGGTGTGGTTAAGCCATGCACACAAACCGCCACAGGCCCCTTAAGTGGTCCATTCCACTGGTAATGGGTTCTGCCGCTGGGCAGGTCTGCGAATTTCCCCGGTGCAAGTTTTCGCGCCTCGTCGTCCATTGGGCTACGGCGCCAATAGGCAATCGCAGGGGCGGCGGCGATGATGAGGATGAACAGTAAAAACCAGCCCATTATTCGCCCCCCCAGATTACCGGAAACCAATCCTCGCGCAGCCGTTGCCCCGCCACCATTTCATGCCCCGGAAAAGGCGGTGAAGTGCGGCCCGGCCGCGCTACATATCGTGCATCATCCCCGACCCACCGCAGGCTCAGGGCGCGCCGCGTCGTGTCGCTGAAATTACCCCGTGCCCCGTGAACTGTGCGGTAATCAAACAGCACCGCATCGCCGGGCTGCATCGGCCATTCCAGCACCTTCATATCGGCCGGATTTTCATCGGGGTCGGGCACCGGAATCCAGTCGTGATCACCCTCGTAAAAATCGCTGTCATCGGCCCAACTGACAGGGCGCACCATGCGGTCCCATTTGTGTGATCCGGCGATGAAACGCAGGCTGGCTTCAGATACGGGATCGAGCGGCATCCAGATGCTAACGGTCTGTTTGCCCTCGACAAAATAGTAGGGGCCGTCCTGGTGCCACGGGGTCGGGGTAGGGGTGCCAGCCTCTTTAACCAATACATGATCATGATAGAACTGCGCTGTGCCCGATTGCATGACCGTTGCGGCCAATTCGGCAGCGGGGCTATTGCGTACGATCTGTTCAAACTCAGGGATGCGTTGCCAGTTGCAATAGTCGTCAAAGAACCGTCCTTTGGTCACTTCGTTTTCCGAAGCATATTCGCCGGGGTCCGCCAGGTTACGGGCCACACCTGCGGCCATGACATCGACCCAATCAGCGAACAACCCTTCAACCTTGATCACCCCGTCGCGTTGAAAATCCGCTATTTGCGCCGCTGAAATCATCGTTGCCTCCAAGTGTCCAGAATATAGCGGCTGACCATCAGATCCAGATGGGCACCGCCACCATTTTTGAACAGGGTTATTTCGCTATCATCATTGCGCTTAAATACACCGGATGCCAAGCCGTAGTAGTCGGCAATCACATCATCACGCGTGATCGCTCCGCTGGCCAGCGGCATCATCAATTCGCCGATATGGTTAATTGTGGTCTCAAAACTATCAACAAAAATCCGTGCCCTTTTTAGTGCCGCATCATCCGCCTCGCGCATGTCGGGACGATAAGCGCCGATCAGGTCGATGTGCTGGCCTGCTTGCAACCATTCGCCCTTGATCAACGGGGCGGTGGCCATTGTGGCAGAGGTGATAATGTCGGCCTCGCGCACGGCGGTTTCCAAATCTGTCGCGGGCTTTGTATCGGGGTATCGGGTTGCCATTTGAACGGCTGCATTGAGCGAACGGTTCCAGATGGTAAAGGCGGCATCGGGAAAAGCCGCGCCATAGGCATCTCGCAGGGAATGGCCCACAGTGCCAGCACCAATGATCAGGATATTGCGGCTGTCAGGGCGGGCCAGCTGTTTGGCGGCCAACAGGCTGTCGCCTGCGGTTTTCCATTTGGTCACCAGATGGAAATCTATCAGCGCTTCCAGTTGTCCGGTATCGTCAGAAAACAGGTTTACTGCCCCGTTCACTACAGGGACGTTTTGGGCGGGGTTGTCAGGGAAAATCGTGGCGGCCTTGACCGCCAGCCCCATGCCATCAATCCACGCCGCGCGGGACAAAAGCGTGTCGTCGCCTCGATACAATAATGTGTCTGCGATCTCGGCTTTGGGCAAAGTATGCGCTTGGGTCAAAGCATCGCATAGAG
>JAFLKA010000283.1 GCA_022712735.1 Marinosulfonomonas sp.
CGATATAAAAACAGGGCCGGACGCACCCAGTTTATACCATCGGCCTTGCGCATTTGCTGCATCCCCGACAATCCATCCACACCGGAGCCTCGCGCCAAACGCATTAAAAACGTTTCCGCCTGATCATCCGCCGTATGCCCCAGCGCAATCGTTTTAATGTCCCGCTCTTTGGCCCACGCAGTCATCAACCGGTAACGCGCGCGGCGCGCCTGATCTTGCAAATTGCCTTTGCCATCCCAATCCGTCCAGTGCAGCGTGGTGTGACCGACGCCAAGCCCTGCACAAAATTCGGCCACCGCCCTGGCCTCACCCGCTGCTTCCTTGCGCAAACCGTGATCTACCGTCACCGCGTGCAATCTCACCCCTGCGCCTAACGCCCACCGGTTCAAAAGATGCAACATTGCGGTTGAATCACTACCGCCAGACACGGCGACACCGATCACAGCGGGTGGGTTGGAGCCAAAAACACTTTCAATAAAGTGAAGTAAAGTTTCGTCCTGATGGATCAATTGCAACCCAGATTGCTCATAGACGATTGTGCCTCAAGCACCATATCCCATCTCGGAAACCTGCTGCCGACCTCGCCCAATGTCACGCAAGCCTCGCTTTGTTGGCCAAGTGCGCCCAGCGACGTGCCCAGTTTATACAGCGCCTCGGGCGCTTTGGGGCCGTCCGGTGTGCCGGAAAAACTATCCAGATAGGCGCGGGCCGCATTGGCCATTTCGCCCATGTTTTCAAAGGATTGCCCGCGCATGAAATGCGCATCCGCGTTCATTGGTCCGCCGGGGTAGGTCTGGGTAAAGGTCGCAAACTGCTCAGCGGCGCTGCGAAAGTCACCTGTAGCGAGCGCCTCCTGCGCCCGCTGAAAATCGCTCCGCTCGCCAACCGCCAACTCGGTTGTGTCAATCGTGCTCGGGGGCGGGGTAATCGGCCCGCTGGGGGCATCGCCACCACCCAAGGTGCTGGTTTCGCCCAAGGTACTAACGTCGCCGCCTTCCAGTTCAACCAGCCGGAATTCCAGATCACCGATCCGGTTGGTGCCATCCACCACCACACGGTTGATCCGGTTCTCCAACTGCTCGGATTTCGCCGTCAGTTTTTGCAACGCAGCTTCAATCGCATCAATCCGCTCCAGCGGCGTGTTGCCCCCGACATTGGTGCTGGGTCCGCCCGTGGTGGACAACTCGCGCTTTAGCCGCTGCACTTCGACAAACAGCACCGACAGTTCCTGGCGAATGTCAGCCAGCGTCTGATCATCGGCCTGGGCCACCACAGGGGTAGCCCAGCTAACCGACAATCCAATAATAAGCGCGAGTATCCGTGTCATCTAGTCGTCCTTCAGTTACGCGCCTGCGCCTGCCGAAATAACGGTGACTGCGCGACGGTTCTTGGCATAACATGCCTCGGCCGAGCAAACCTCGATCGGGCGCAATTTTCCATAGCCTAACACTTGCATACGGCTGTTAGCAATTCCTTGAGAGGCTAGGAACTCCCGAACTGAATTAGCCCGTCGCTCACTCAAGCTGAGATTGTGAGCTTGTGTGCCTAATTCATCCGCATGGCCTTCTATGATTGCAGCGTACTCAGGGTTGGCTTGTAACCATCCAGCTTGCGCGGTTAGTGTTGCCCTACCTTCCGGTGTCAACGTATGTTCATCCACTGCAAACAGCACGCGGTCGCCAATAGTCTGGCTGAAATAGGCGGGTGAATGCGGATCCGACGCCGGATCAATCGCTGTCACTGCCCCTGTGCCTGTACCAGAACCGTTTCCAGCCAGATTTCCCGGGTTGGTGCAGGCCCCAAGGCCCAGTGCCGCAACGACGAGGATCGCTTTGTAAAGATGTGTCATGGGTTATCCCTTGCTCTGTTTTTATTGGCTCGATTGCCGATTACATATCATCCCGCGCCCCTTTTGGAAACGCTGCTTCATTTCTCATTCCCGACGGGGGCGAAACACAACTACTATTCCGGAATAGTAGTTCTATTTTTTCACCCGCCCGTGTTTATTTCAACAAAGGCGACCACGCCGGATCCGACGCGCCGCCGTCTGTTTTTACCCGGCGCAAATTGCGCCCGCTAATGTCGACTGAATATAGCCCAACCTCCCCGCCCGCCCCTGCGGTTTCGCGCATAAACATGATCACCCGGCCATTCGGCGACCAACTTGGACCTTCATCCAGAAAGGAGGCCGTCAGCAGGCGCTCTTCCGATCCATCCACCCGCATCACCCCGATATGGAACCGGCCCTTGTTCTGTTTGGTAAACGCAATCAGATCACCACGCGGTGACCAGACGGGTGTGCCGTAACGCCCCGATCCAAAACTGATCCGGCGGGCATCACCACCGTTTGCGGGCATGACGTATAGTTGTTGGTTGCCGGACCGGTCGCTTTCAAACACGATCTGCTTGCCATCGGGCGAGAAGCTCGGCGCGGTCTCGATTGACGGCTCTGACGTCAGGCGCACAGGTGCACCACCGCCGATATTCATGCGGTAAATATCGGTATTGCCGCCCGAAGACAGTGAATAAACCACCGTTTGGCCGTCCGGCGAAAACCGTGGCGCAAACGTCATGGTGCCGGGCTGACCCGCCAAGGCACGGCGCCCAACGGATGCTACATCCAGCACATAAATCTTGGGGAACCCCGTTTCATAAGACGTATACAGCACCCGATCACCCGTGGGTGAAAACCGCGGCGCCAGAACCAGCGACCGGCTGTCGGTCAAAAACTGCACATTGGCGCCATCGTAATCCATGATCGCCAGACGTTTCTTGCGGTCGTTCTTGGGGCCGGTTTCTGACACATACACCACGCGGCTGTCGAAATACGCGCCCTCGCCGGTGATCCGGCTATAGGCCGCATCCGCCACCTTATGCGCCATCCGCCGCCAGCTGGTGGTGGTGCCGCCAAATTGCAGCCCCTCGCCCAATGGTGCGCTGGAAAACACGTCAAACAGACGGAACTTTACCGTCACCTTGTTGCCGTTCACATTCACCGCCCCGACAATCAACGCCTGCGCATTGATCGCCTTCCAGTCGGCGTATTGCACGGGGCTGTCAAAGTTGGTGACAGTGGAAATGAACGCCTCCTTGGGGATTTCGCGGAACAATCCTGTGCCCTCCAGATCCGCTGCAACCACACGGGCAATCTGGTTGGCAAACTCACTACCGGCTGCATTTTCCGCAACGAAATCCGGCACGGCAAAGGGCAGAGGCTCGATCACGCCATCGGTGATTTCAATACGCAAAGGTTCGGCTTGCGATTGTGTGGCTGCGATAAACGGCAACACGAAAAGCGCCGCCACTAGGGCCAATGCAGTCGTCACTCGGTGTTTCATGTTCATTTGATCCTCATTTTCTCTGGATTAAACGTCATTTCGATCTCGCGCCAATGGGAATATTTTTCAATCGGCAACTTATAGCCGCCCTTGGTGCAGCGGATAATCGCCCGTCGCGCGGCCTCGAACGCCTGTTTTGCGGCAGCAGATGACCCACCCGATGACGATAGCATATGGATTGATCCATTATCGGGTTTGCCGTCTTTGCCCATGGTCATGGACACAACGACGGTTGTTTGCAACGCGTCGGTAGATAGTGATCCGACATTCCAGCAACTGGAAACAGCGACCCGCAATGCGTCCTTGTCGCCCCCCGTCAGCGGCGGACCGGTTGGGGCGGCTGTCGGGGTTGATGCCGTTTCATCGGTCTGAACCCCTGCCAAAGCTTCGGCAATCGCATCGCGTGTGCTGTTGTCGTTTGTCGCGGCTTCCACCGGCGGCGTTGGCCGTTTGGGGCGGGCCGAGGGGCGCGAGGAGCTGGTCGGAGCCGAACTTGGCGGCTCGTCCGCTTCGGTCACGATCTGGTCGGTCGCCTCTTCAGGGGCCGTTGCTTCCGCTGGCTCGCTCTGGGTCTGCGCCTCGGCGCTATCGGTGGTTTGCTCATTGGTCTCTTCCGCCACTTCGGTATCGGGTGGTGGTGCCTCGACAGGGGTCGGGGCCACACGCGGGGCGGGACGTGGTGATGCTGTGGTGGCGGGCGGCGCCAACACCACAGGGTTATCCTGCGCTGGTGGCTGTGGTGCCTCTGGCGGCGTTTCCACGACATCGGCAATCGGGGGCGGAGCCTCGACCACATCAGGGGCCACATCGGCAGGCGGTGGCGTTTCCTCGACCGGCGTATCTGGTACTTCGGGCGGGGCCTCGATAACGGGCTGCTCGGGTGGTGTATCCTCAATCTCCGGCGCAGGTGGCGTCGGGATGGTTTGCGTGGCCTCGGGGGCCGGTTGCGGCGCACTTAGGGCGGCAAACTCCTCGGACGAAATGATCGACACAGTGGACACTTCAATCGGATCATCAGGCGCACGTGTAAACAGCCCGCCAATTAAGGCCCAAGCCAGCAAGGTACCATGCCCGATACCAGAAATAAGAGGACCAGAATCCATCAGCCTAGCCGCCGCGGCCATCAAGCGTCGGGCCACCGGATTCTGTCACCAGACCAATGCTGGAAAACCCGCCCGCATTCAGCGCGCCCATAACCTGCACCACCTTTTCATAGGCAATCGCCCCATCGGCCCGCAGGAATACCTTGTTGTCTTCACGCTCGGCTGCAATTGCGCGCAATTTCGGGATCAGCTGGTCCATGGTGATTTCGGTTTCCTGCACCATGATCAAACCATCTGCCGTCAGCGTAATGGTCAGCGGCTCTTCCTGTTCGTTTGGCAAGGCGCTGGCAGCCGTTTGGGGCAATTCCACAGGCACCCCGACCGTCACCAGCGGGGCCGCCACCATGAAGATGATCAACAGCACCAGCATCACATCGACAAACGGCGTGATGTTGATCTCGCTCATTACGCTTGCATGACCACCCCGACGCCGACGCCGCCTGCGCCCGCTCTGGTTTTTCTGAATGACGTTCGCCATATCAGCTGTCCAACTGGCGGCTTAGGATGGTGGCAAACTCGTCGGCAAAAGCCTCGTAACCCGAAACGATCCGGTCACTGTCGGCCGACAGCTTGTTATAAAACACCACCGCAGGGATCGCCGCAAACAGGCCCAGTCCGGTGGCCAGCAACGCCTCGGCAATACCCGGCGCCACCACGGCCAGATTGGTGCTTTGCTGCTGTGCGATCTCGATAAAAGCGTTCATGATACCCAAAACCGTGCCAAACAACCCGACAAACGGCGCGGTTGATCCGACCGTGGCGATGAACGACATGCTGGTGTTCAGCTTTTCCGCCTCTTTGGCAATCGCCACATCCATGGAACGGTCAATCCGCGATTGCGCACCGGCAATCAGCCCGCCATCTTCGCGGTGGCTGCGTCGCCACTCCATCATACCGGCGGCAAATATCTTCTCGGCAGGGCCATCGGGGGACCCACCGATTTTGTCAAACAACTCATCCAGCGGCTCGCCCGACCAGAACGCCTGATCAAACACCTCGGCCTCGGCCCGCGATTTGCGGTACGCAATCGTTTTGGTGATGATGATCGACCATGACCAGAACGAGGCCACCATCAACAAAAGCATCACAAGTTTTACAGTAAGGGTTGCGCGCAAAAAAAGCGCCAAAAAGGAGAAATCAATCTCCTGCGCCATCGCAAGGGTCTCAGTTTCCATATGCCTGCTCTTTTTTGGTTGGCCACTCTAACGGCAGCTCTGATTAAAAGCAGATATAGGGGGTATTGCAGGGGAAAGCTATCAATTGCGCGTCATAACCCCGCGCAAGGGGCGGATTTTGGGCAATTAATGCAACAATTGGCGGATATTTGCCGGCATTCTGGCCACTTGGCCACTGTCCGACACCACCACGACAGTCACAACCGCATGAAATATCGCTTGCACGCCGCGTTTCACCACCTGATCCATGATCAGCCGTGCACCCGTGACCTTCGTGACCTCGGTTTCCACCACCAATTCATCATCCAGATGCGCTGATGCCAGATAATCCGCCTCAAGCCGCCGCACCACGAATACCTGACCCGCCTCTTTCATCGCCCGCTGATCAATCCC
>JAFLKA010000219.1 GCA_022712735.1 Marinosulfonomonas sp.
ATCCAGAAAGAGGCAGCATGACAATAACCTTCACCAACGCCCGCCTGATTGATCCTGAAAACGGCACTGATGCCATTGGGAGTCTGACCGTCAATGACGGCATCATCACCGGCATCGACACCCCCGCCAAGGGCGACGTGATTGATTGTGCTGGCAAATGTCTGGCGCCGGGTATTGTCGACATCGGCGTCAAGGTTTGCGAGCCGGGTGAGCGGCATAAGGAAAGCTATCGCACGGCTGGGCTGGCCGCCGCAGCCGGTGGCGTCACCACCGTTGTCACCCGCCCTGATACGGCCCCCGCCATCGACAGCCCCGAAGTGCTGGAATTTGTGGCGCGGCGTGCCCGCGAAACGGCAGCTGTTAAAATGCTGCCGATGGCCGCCCTGACCAAGGGGCGCAACGGGCGCGAGATGGTCGAAGTGGGTTTCCTGCGCGACGCCGGTGCCGTGGCCTTTACCGATTGCGACCGCGTGGTGGAAAACACCAAGGTATTTGCCCGCTGCCTGACCTACGCCAACAGCCTTGGCGCATTGGTCATCGCGCACCCGCAAGACCCTGTGATGTCCAAAGGCGCCGCTGTAACCTCTGGCAAATTCGCCTCATTGCGCGGCTTGCCTGCCGTGTCACCAATGGCCGAACGGTTGGGGCTGGAGCGCGACTTGGCTTTGGTCGAAATGACCGGCGCAAGGTATCACGCCGACAATCTATCTACTGCCGCATCCCTGCCCGCATTGGAACGCGCCAAGGCGGCGGGGCTGGATGTAACCGCGGGCGCCTCGATCCATCACCTGACATTGAACGAGCTGGATGTGGGCAACTACCGCACCTTCTTTAAGGTCAAGCCACCGCTGCGCAGCGAGGATGACCGCAAGGCGCTGGTGGCCGCAGTGGCCAGCGGGTTGATCGACATCATTTCGTCCATGCACACCCCGCAGGACGAGGAAAGCAAACGCCTGCCTTATGAAGAGGCCGCATCCGGCGCTGTGGCGCTGGAAACCCTGCTGCCCGCCGCCATGCGCCTGTATCATTCCGGTGATATGGACCTGCCGACCCTGTGGCGGGCCTTGTCGCTGAATCCGTCCAAACGCCTCGGCCTTGAAACAGGCCGCTTGGCCAAAGGTGCGCCTGCCGATCTGGTATTGTTCGATCCGGATGCGCCCTTTGTTATGGACCGTTTCGCATTGCAGTCAAAATCCAAAAATACCCCCTTTGACGAACAAAGAATGCAGGGCAAAGTGTTGGCAACTTACGTCAACGGCATAGAAGTTTTCAAAAGGGGATAAATGATGCCTGATATCACCAGCACCACCCAAATGCTCGCGCTTGCAGCGATTGCCGGATACCTGCTCGGGTCGATCCCGTTTGGCATGGTGATTGCCCGCGTCATGGGGTTGGGGAACTTGCGCGAAATCGGGTCGGGCAACATCGGAGCGACCAATGTGCTGCGCACCGGTAACAAAACCGCCGCGGCGCTCACCGCGCTGCTTGATGCGGGCAAAGGTGCTGTTGCATTGCTGATTGCCCGCGCCCTGATCGGCGAGGATGCGGCACAAATTGCCGGTCTCGCAGCATTTCTGGGCCATCTGTTCCCGATCTGGTTGCGGTTTCGCGGCGGCAAAGGGGTGGCGACATTTCTGGGCATCTTGCTGGCATTATACTGGCCACTGGGGCTGGCGGCCTGCGCCACATGGCTATTTTCCGCCTTAACAATGCGGATGTCTTCGCTAGCAGGGCTGATGGCCGCGGGGTTGTCGCCAATGTGGGCGCTTATGCTGGGTCAGGGCCAGACATTGCTTTTAGGCGCCATCCTGACCATCCTGATTTACATTCGCCATGCAGCCAACATTAAGCGGATCAAAGCAGGAACCGAGCCAAAGATAGGGCGCAAAAACAGCGCACCCTAGGGCAAGTTGTCCTGTTTCCCATTATTATACTTGTTAATCCCGTGATTACGTCTATCCATTATGAAAAAATGTACTGGGTAACGACAGGCAAAATGAATGAATGATAATACTCAGCCCCCAGGGGCACTAGTCGAGCCGGAAACCACGCGTGAATGGGTCCGCCATTTGGCAAAATACCGTGATCCGAAACTGTTCCGCAGCTTGTTTGAGCTGGCCGCGACCGCTGGGCCGTTTATCGCGCTCTGGGCGCTGGCGTGGTGGTCCTTGTCGATCAGTTACTGGCTGACATTCGCGATTTCACTTGCGAACGGAGTCTTTGTGGTGCGGCTGTTTATCATCCAGCATGATTGCGGCCACTCCTCATACTTCAAAAACCGCACATCGGGTGACTGGGTTGGCCGTGTGCTGGGCATATTCACCGTCACGCCTTATGATGTCTGGAAACGCGCTCACAGCATCCACCATTCGACATCCGGCAATCTGGACCGGCGCGAATTGGGCGATATTGATACAATCACAGTCGAGGAATACAAAGCGCTCTCGAAAATGGGCCGCTTCAAATACCGCTTTTACCGCAATCCTATCATCCTGTTTTTAATCGGGCCAACCTACATCTTTTTGCTGATGAACCGTCTGCCGGTGGGCATGATGAAGGCGGGTGCGAAATACTGGATCAGCGCCCTTGGCACCAATGCCGGTATCGTGGCCATCCTTGCGATCATCGTTTACTTTGGTGGATGGATGCCGCTGCTGCTGATCTTCCTGCCCAGCACTATCATGGGCGCAACCATCGGCGTTTGGATGTTCTATGTGCAGCACCAGTTTGAAAACACCTATTGGGATCGCGATGAGGACTGGAACCTGCATGATGCCGCCCTGCACGGCAG
>JAFLKA010000062.1 GCA_022712735.1 Marinosulfonomonas sp.
GCTGTTTCGCGCCCAGACACCGCAAGGGTTTCGCCTGAATGACATTCTAGCGGCCTATGCGGCCCATATCGGTGGGGCTGCCGATGATGTCGAGGTCGCGTTGGCGCACGGGCTGGACGTGGCGATTGTGGTCGGGGACGAGGCGAACCTGAAAATCACCCATGCTGGCGATTTTGCCCGCGCAGAAAAACGACTGGAGCAGGATCTGGATATACGGCTGGGCAACGGGTTTGATGTGCACCGGTTTTGTAGCGGCAACCATGTGGTGCTGTGCGGCGTAAAGGTGCCGCATGACCACGGGCTTGAGGGCCATTCGGACGCTGATGTCGGCATGCACGCAGTGACGGATGCAATATACGGCGCGTTGGCAATGGGCGACATTGGCCAACATTTTCCACCGTCTGACCCACAATGGAAAGGGGCTGCCTCGCACATCTTTCTGGAACATGCCGTTGCATTGGCCACTGACCACGGGTTCACCATTTCCAACACCGATTGCACCCTGATTTGCGAGATGCCAAAGATCGGCCCGCACGCTGTGGCGATGCGGCAGGAAATGGCGCGGATCATGGGGATGGATGTGGGGCGCGTGAGCGTAAAGGCAACCACGTCTGAGCGTCTGGGGTTTACGGGACGCGGCGAGGGTATTGCCGCAATCGCAACGGTAACATTGGTGAAAACATGAGCAAACTGATCGCAACTTTTTTCTATGTCGGGCTGATCCGCCCTGCCCCCGGCACGTGGGGCTCCGCCGCAGCCATTCCTGTGGGGTATCTGATCCACGTGGCGGGCGGATTTCCGGCACTTCTGGCAGCCACCATCGCGGTGTTTTTCATCGGCTGGTGGGCTACCATGCTCGAGACCCGCGGCAAGGATGACCATGACCCGAGCGAGATTGTGATTGACGAAGTAGCGGGCCAGTGGATCGCGCTGCTGCCGCTGTCGGGCGGGTTGTGGCACGCGGGCGTTGACCCTTGGGTGTTCCCCTACCCCGGCTGGATCGCGGCATTCCTGTTGTTCCGGCTGTTTGACATCTGGAAACCCGGGCCTGTGGGTTGGGCAGATCGCAAATCTACCGCGTTCGGGGTGATGTTTGATGATGTCATTGCGGGCGTGATGGCGGCCATTGTGGTGGCGGGTGCAGCGGCGTTCAGCCACGGGGTTTTGATGCAATGAGCGTAGCTGCCGATGTTCTGGTAGCGTGCCGCGCCAAAGGGCTGATCGTGGCAACCGCCGAGAGCTGCACCGGCGGCATGGTGGCGGCAGCGCTAACAGATATAGCCGGATCATCAGATGTGTTTGAACGCGGCTTTGTGACCTATTCAAACGCGGCCAAGATCGACATGCTGGGAGTGTCAGGCGCGACGCTTACCGCGCATGGGGCTGTCTCGGAACAAGTGGCACAAGAGATGGCCGAGGGCGCATTGGCCCGTTCAAAGGCAACCCTTGCAGTCTCCATTACCGGTATCGCGGGCCCCGGTCCGTCCGAGCATAAACCCGAGGGACGCGTGTGCTTCGGATTGGCGGAAACGGGCCAATCAACGCGGCTTTAGACAATAGAGTTTGGCGCATTGGGGCGGGCAAAGGTGCGAGCAGCCGCGCGGGATCATGCGTTGGAAATGTTGCTGCAGGGCTAGCCGTATAAAACCTTGGCCCGATCCTCGAATGCACGCATGGTGCGGCGCATGGCCTGCTCAAACACCACACCAATCAGTTTTTGCAAAATCACGTTCTTGAATTCAAAATCGACAAAAAAATCCACCTCGCATCCGCCCTGATCCTGATCGGTAAAGGACCAGTTTGATTTCAGGTATTTGAACGGCCCATCCAGATATTCGGTATCAATGGTTTTGGCGGATTTCGACAGTTTGACCGTGCTGCCGAACCGTTCCCGGAACACCTTGAATGAAATCACCAGGTCCGCCTCGAGTAATTCGTAATCGCCCATATCCTTGCGTGACCGGATACGAGCCGCCGAAATCCACGGCAGGAACTGTGGATAGGACATAACGTCAGCGGCCAGCGCATACATTTGCGTGGCCGTGTACGGCACGACCTTCTTTTCACCTTGCGTCGGCATGTCGCCTCTTTTGTTCGTGACACTTCCGCGATAGTTCGTATTGTGCGAAGGGAAAATCAAGGGGGAAACCATGCCAACGCGTCCTTATGTCATCGATGAAATGATCTCGGCCAAGACCATTGCGGCGCGCATTGAGGATCTTTCACGTGAAATCCATGATGCGTTCGAGGGCACCGACAAGCTGGTGGTGGTTGGCCTGTTGCGCGGGTCCTTCGTGTTTATCGCCGACCTTGTGCGCGAGTTGGACCTGCCGGTCGAGGTGGATTTCCTTGAGGCCACATCATACGGCGACAGCATGGAATCCAGCCGCGAAGTGCGGATTATGAAGGATTTGCGCGGCAAGATCGGCGGGCGCGATGTGCTGTTGGTCGAGGATATCGTCGACACCGGTTTTACGTTGAAACATGTGGTCGGGTTGCTGAAGGCGCGCAAGCCCGCGCATCTGAAAACCATTGCCTTGCTGAACAAGCAATCACGCCGCGAAGTCGACATTAACGCCGACTGGGTCGGCTTTGAAATCCCTGATGAATTTGTGGTTGGATACGGAATCGACTTTGCCCAGAGAAACCGCAACCTGCCCTACATCGGTAAGGTGCGATTTACCTGATATCGCTCCCTTGCCTGTAGGCAGAAGATTAAACACACAATGGAAAATAGGCTGGAATTCCATACTATTACGAAAAGTTAATATCTGCTATTCTAATCTTAATATTTTATAAATGAACTTTTTTGAGGATTAATTACATGCGAAATGCCGCAATTGGTCTATGCACCATTGGTTTCCTTTCGGCCTCCAGCGCAACAGCACAGTCGCTTCCGGACAATATGTATTTTGATGGGCATATTGAAATTACCAGCCTACACACCTCCAGTTTTGACGAACGCATTGGACGGGCCAATCTAAATTTCGGATTGACCCCGACAAGAGATAACAGACTGGCCATCGGGTTTTCACTGGGTGTTGACGCCATCAATTTCAACGACGCCAATCTAAGCGAAACCGCGATATACCCCGCCGTCACATTTGCAATTGGCAACACCGGCTTGCTTTCTGTCGGCGTGCCGCGCCCGGTTATGGATTACGGTTATATCCCCGAGGATACATTGGCCCATTCCGCAGGGATGGAATTTCTATTGGAAACAGCTGGTGTCAGCCGCTCTGCTACCTCGTTGCTATATCTTTACGATTCGTTATTTATCGGCAGCGATATCGATGTATATGGGCTGCGGTATGACGGGGAATTCGGCAATACCAAGATTGGTGTCTCTTACCATCGGCTCAGCATAGACGGCAGTGTCGGTGATGAGGACGCATATTCTGTTGCGTTTCAACACCGGTTTGGCGGGATCAGTAGTTTCGCTGATACAATAGTGTTCGGTGGCGTTGAAAGTGTTGATGTCGGAACGAACAGACTAACGTCCTACAACCTTGGGATCGAGGCCAGTTCAGACAAGCTGCGCACCGGTTTGATCTTCTCGCACAGTGAATTTTCTTTTGAGGTAGATACTATAAACTTGTATGCCGAATACAAGATTTCCGACAGCTTTTCGGCAGCAGGTTCTATATTGAATGTGGATGTCAGTGGTGGTTCAAGCAACATCTATGGTGTGGGGGTGGAATACCAATTCCTGAACGGCGGATATGTAAATGCAAACTATTCGGATCAGGACCTACTCGGCAGTGATGCATTTTACGAAATCTCTTTAGGCTGGCGGTTTTAGAACACACGTCAAGAAAACTCTGGGCTATTTACGCCACCCGCTGATATTTCAGCGGGTGGCGTCAGCTATTTCACCGGTTTTTTCACAAATAGCGTTTTCTCCCTCCGGCTGACCTGCATCATTCCGAACACGCCCGAAAAGGCGTATAATTACCCTACGGAAATGCGGATACAAAATGATGGAGGAAGTGTTGATGAAACAGTTTACTGCATGTGTATTCGGTGCCAGCCTATTGGCGGCAACGGGCGCTTTTGCCCAGTCATCTGCGGTTGGTGACCGGTTTTATATCACTGGTTATGGCGAACTCGGGTATTACGATACAGGCTCAAATGACGGTAGCTTTTATCGGATTGATACCGATATGGGGCTGGCCCCTTTATCTGGAGCAAACGGGCTCGGGATTGGGTTCGGCTTTAGTTTGGGGATTGATGCTTATGGCCTGTCTGGCTTTGACGCATCCGCCCTCTATCCGGCAATCGAGCTGGGCAGCGGCATCGGGAAATTCTCGTTCGGTGTGCCGCGTTCGGTTCTGGATCGCGGTTACTTCCCCGAACGCAAGTTTGCCAACAACACATTGGTTGATCTGGAGCTTCGTACCATTGAAGCGTCTGTTGTCGGGTCACACTATCTGCATAGCGACGATACCATCTATGGCCTTCGTTATGATGGTACTTTTGGCAATACAAAGGTGGGCGCATCATATCATTACATTGATGCAACCAGCAGTAATGCCGACGCTTTTACCATTGCCGCCAGCCACAGTTTTGCGGGCCCCAGCAGCATGGTGGATTTCATGCTCTATGGCGGGGTTGAGCATCTGACCACCACGACCTCGGATATGACCAAGTACCGCATCGGTGCCGAGGGATACTGGGACAGGATGACGGTCGGGGTTTCCTATACCGATTGGAACACATCCTCCACCCTGACGTTTACAACCGCCTATGTGGATTACATGGTCCTGAACGACCTAACACTGACCGCGTCATTAGGGCATATCGGATCGGGTAGCGGGACGAATATCTACGGGGTCGGGGTTCAATACGACTTCCTGAAGAAGGCCTACGTCAAGGCCAGCATTCTGGATACGGATTCATCCAGCTCAGACCCCTTTGTCGAGGTCATGCTAGGCTGGAAGTTCTAGGGACGGCTACAATGGCCAGCGTGTAGTTTTACGCTAGCCAAAAGGGCTGTGTTTCCCGGCTGGATCAGGTAAAAGAGGTCATGCTTAACCCACGTCACCTATTGCGAATGTCCAAATGGGCCAGAAAACCACCTAGTGAAAAACGGGTAAAGCTGGTGATCGGGATTGTCGTGATTTGTCTGATCCTGTTTGCGATTGAACGCTGGATCGGGGTGCCCGAATGGATGCAGATGGAGTTGCCCCGCCGTGGGGGCCGGATCACCCGATAGCAAAATGCGTCTGGAAAACGGGGGCTGCTGACTTTGCTAAATAGAACGACTAAACTGGTTTAATGGTTCTATTCGCAATTAACCATTGGCGTGGGAAACACTCACCGCTCTTGTCCTTGATCGGGGTCTTGATTGGGCTAGGAATTGTCATCCATGTGCTGTTTGGTGTCCTGCCGCACCCGATTGCCTATCCACTCGTTGTTCTGATCATTACCACCGCTATAGCCCTGTTAATCTGGCAGATCACCGGCACATTGCGATCCGTTGAGCGCACCCTGAAAGGTAGCGGTGATATGATCCTGTATTGGGGCTGTTATGGCGCATCCCTAGGGGCGGCGTTGGTGATGGCCGTCGATCTGACCTCGCTTATGTCCACCACATCAGGGGCCAACCCACCGCCTGCCCCGCAATCGTATGATCTTGAGGTACGCGGCGATACCATCCTGATTGAGGGCTTTATCGGGTTTCGCACCAACACCGCGCTACGTGCGCTGCTGGATGGGCCTGACGCGACTTACACAAAGGTGCGTCTAAACAGTGATGGCGGGCGGATATTTGCCGCACGCGCCATTGCCAGCGCGTTGATATTGCATGATATAAATACCGAGGTTGCGGGGCGCTGTGCTTCGGCCTGCACGCTGATTTTTATGGCTGGCAAGCAGCGGCATTTACGGGATGGTGGGCAGATCGGCTTTCACCAGTATCTGCAAACCAGTGGCGTTCAATTGCTTGATACAGTTGAGGAACAGAAAAAGGACCGCGCCTATTTCAAGTCGCGCGGCGTGTCGGACGGGTTTATCTCAGCCATGTTTCAGGCCGCGCATCAGGACATCTGGTTTCCGGATCGGGAAGAATTGAGGGCGGCCGGTATTGTGACGGATTAAATCCGCCAGCGCAGCACTCTAGCCTCGATTCGGCCCAGCACAAAACTAAGCGTAACCCCGAGGATCGACAATATCGTCACCCCCGCAAACAGCCGCTCCAGATCATAGAGCGCACCGGCCTGAAGGATGTAGGCGCCAATGCCGTATTCCGCCCCGATCATTTCGGCCGCAGTCAGCAGGATAATCGCAATCGCCAGTGAAATCCGCAGGCCAGACAGGATACCGGGCATGGCCCCTGGCAGCACTATTTTGCGGATGATACTGGCGCGGGTCAGCCCGAAACTCTGGCCCATGCTGATCAATGTGCGGTCCACATTGTCGACAGCACCATAGGTGGCAACCACGGTGGGGGTGAAGGTGCCAAAGGCGATCAGCGCGTATTTCGAGGTCTCGTCAATGCCGAACCAGATGACGAACAACGGCAGCAGCGCGATTTTGGGGATCGGGAACAGGGCCGCCACCAGCGGCACCAATCCGGCCCGCATATAGCTGAACAAGCCGATGCCAACCCCGACCAGCACGCCAAAGCCCGCCCCGAGGAACGCGCCCACAGCCAAGCGGCCCAGCGACAGGCTGAGGTGGGTCCAAAGCAGGCCCGAGGCAGCCAATTCATACAGGGTGCGGATCACATCCGAGGGGCGCGGCAGGGTCAGGTTGGTGATCCACCCTGCCCGCGTGCCCCATTCGGCGATCAACAGCAGCGAGATGAACACGATCAGGCCAATGCCACGAATGCGTTTGGGTCGAAACCCGCCGCCGCGATAGGGAACAGGGTTACTCATACGATCAACTCCTGATCTGCGGCCATCGCTTCGTCGCGCATCAGATGCCACAG
>JAFLKA010000355.1 GCA_022712735.1 Marinosulfonomonas sp.
ACAAATACGCCATTGCTGATTGATGCGAATGGAATACTGCCCTGACCTGTCCCCGCGCAACGCTTCCAACCTGTTGCTTGGTAATGCCCGCAAGGTATCGAGTGCAGGAGCCGCGTTCAGGATCGCCAGTCGCTTTTCAGCTTGGACTTCAAACCCCTGGAATGATTTTACGAATTTCCCTCCAGCAAAATTTTCAGTCTTTTTGTCTCGATAGCCCTGTATCATTGTTATCAACATAATAATAATGACGACATACGTCAAGCGTCAAAGCGCTTCCCCTTTTGTGGAACGTCGTGGATGTTTGACTCGATGCAGCGTGTTTTCTGAATCCGCGCCGCTAGTCCGCTAGGCAATTTTGACCCGATTATGCACCTTTGTTCGAAGGGTCCGAGGCCATCATGATTGATGTGCCACCCATGATCGGTCGGCTAAGGAATATTCTGGCGTCGATACTGGTCCACCGCCTTCAGGAGTCCACTTGATGACCGCTTTGTCGTTGAAGGCCCCGTTCGCCTTGATTTTGCGTTCAGCGTCATCAAGGTCCGTACATCGAACCGGCCCGTGATCGTCTATGTGAAGTAGAATTAAATCAGCCATCACTCTGCACTTTTCTTGGAAGTTTTTTTGCTGCGCCATTTCTCAATTTGCCGCGCAGCATCAGGACCGGCACTCAATCCCCATACCGCACCAATAATCGTGAACACAGTCGCACCAGCTACCGCGCCGAATGGACCGCCAACAATGCCAGTTCCGGCTCCGATTGCAGCCCCTGTGGTTCCGCCTGCAATAACGCCTGCTATCCGTGATTTGAGCTGCGTCATTCATTTGCACCTTTGTTGGACTTGATCATTTAAGAAGGTCGTCGCAAAATTGATGCCCAAGTTCTAATATCGACACCTGCGCAATAGCTCGCAAATCAGCGGGCTTATTTGGGACGTTGGGGCGTGCCTGCCCGATCATCCTTGACACACGGACATATCCAAATCGCTCCGCATCCTCTATCCCTGCGAGGAAATCGTAAGGATCAAGTTCCTTGGTAAACTCATGTTGGATTAAGATTTCAAGGTCTACCCCAAGCATCTTTTCACCTACAATTTCTCGTATTGCCATCACCACTTGCGTTCCTGGTCCGCTTATCATTCATCTGGACCTTTTCTGGAAATCTTAACGCCCATTGCAAACGTCGCAGAGCGCGGCATCTGTGGTAACAACACCATCCGACAAGTGGAATGGATTGTTGCAGTGCAAGCAGATTGCGTAGTTGGGATCGGCTTCCTTGGCTCGCCGATCCTCTTCATATTGTTTATCAGTTTTATTTTGGTTGCTCATTTTCATTCCTCGGCACCTTTTAATGTAATCTAGCATCTATACTATCCTTCGCGGATCGGCACATCCTTTTTCCAACCAAAGTGATAGCAGAGTCAGTTACGCCCAATTCTCGGGCGATCTTAGTGAGGGAAGTTCCCAGAATACGAAGATCAGCCTTGAGGCGTTCGTGTCGATCTAACTGTAGTTTTGTTGGTTGGCGCATGTCTGAGAATGACACAACCTACATTTCAGGGCAACAAAGAACGTCAGTTGCCACTTTTCGGGTGTTGGGTCAATGTCGTGATGGAAAGGTCAAAGTTATCTGACGTTCCACACCTTTCTAAACACTTGGATCTGTGTGTCCCTTCGGCAAGCCGAACGCCACTGCGCGGCGTTGCTAAGAACCCGCTGGGTTCTGGCGCACGCAACCGAAATAGACAGGGCCGTGTTGTCGGCTTCGCCTCCTGCCCGCACCCAAACCCCGTCGATTTCAATTGCGTTTTGCCTCTCCGGCACTTCGCCAGTGGATCAGATTTTAGAGACGACGCCCTAAAGGGCTTTGCTCAAAATCAGACACCAAAAGGGGCAGAAAGTCCCAACGGTTCACCACATCGGAGAGATAAATATGACAACCGAACAACAAACAGCCGCAGCAATTGCCGCCGATAATGATCTTTTTCGCCGCGCACTTGTTGACCCAATCGCAGCTTTTGATCGGCAAGACCAAGGAATCGAAGGGGAAGCTGTTTTCACACAAGGCATTTTTGCACTTGGAGCCGAAGCCCAACCTTTGATCATCGGTGCAGTTGCAGTTTTTAATTGCTTTTCTGAAGACAACGACCCGCACGGGGAACACGACTTTGGAGCCTTTGATTTTCAAGGCACAAAACTTTTCTGGAAAATTGATCTCTACAATTCAACGCTTACCGCAGGTTCCGAAAATCCGCTTGATATGGGGCAAACACGCCGCGTTTTAACCGTCATGCTTGCGTCCGAATATTGACAGTTGATAGCCTCGATAAGGGGCTTTCATCCTCTCTCCCACCACATACAAGGACTAGAGAAATGACACTAGAGAATGCAAAAACCCGAGCAAACGAAATCAGCGCAGAACGGCTTATTGATGTTGTAGAACTAGCAGATAATTTAGGCTTTATTGCGCGGTTTACATCCGACAAAGGTTTGCGGGTGTTTGGTCAAACACTGATCAGCCACGACGACAGCAGTTTCGGCTTGGTGATCCTCAATGATGGAACGGTTGCAAGAGAAGCCGAAGCGCAGCGCATTCTTATGCCTCAAATGTTTTATGATGTGCGCAACCGAACACGTATGATTTGCGCAATTTGTGGATCACCTGAAATCTTGGCCGATGCCTATGCCGCGTGGGATGTTGATAAAGGAAGCTGGGAGTTGCACTGTGATTTTGATGCGAAACATTGCCCAGTATGTGAACTGGCATCCAGTGCGATTGAAGTGGACGAGGCAACTCAATTGGAAATTCAGGTTTGTCCGATGGTCGCAGACAATGACGGATCAAGACGCATCGAAGGCAACGAAAGCCCAGACTGGTTTGATATTATCGTCACCACCACACCATTTGAAAGCGGTGTTATCTTGACGCTTGAAGAACATGAAGACCTGTCAGCCGACGACGCCACCGCAAAACTAGCGGAGCTTGTCGAAACCTATCCACTTGCACCAGTTTCTAGTGATGATTGTGATTTATCAGGCTGATAGCGTTTTCCCACAATGAGAGCATAATATTCTTGCAATGCTCTCATTGTGGCGTTATGATCTCACTAACAGAAAGGGAGAAAATTATGGGTTCTATTTCACTAAGAAACCTTAACGAGGACGTCCATCGTCGCGTTAAATCAGAAGCAGCCATTCGTGGTGTCAGTACGGAAGAAGCGGCACGTCAGTTGCTTGATGAAGCCACACGACCAGTTGAAAAAACATCTGCGGTGATTGCGGCATTTGTTAAAGAAAAGGGCGTTGTCTTCCCTGATTTTGAACGATCCCGCGATGAAATTGAAGCGGCGGTTTTTGAATGATTATTCTTGATACCAATGTTGTCTCGGAAATGATGAAGGAACACCCAGAACAGGCCGTTGCAGATTGGCTGGATGCGCAGAACCTACGGTCACTGTATGTCACAACCATAAATTTGATGGAGCTGCGTTACGGAGTTCATTTGTTACCCAAGGGAAAGCGCAAACAAGCCCTCTGGGAAGTTTTGGATTTTACGCTCGCTAAATTGTTCGATGATCGCGAATTGAGCTTCACACGTCATGCAGCAGAGGCAACAGCCACAATAGCAGCAGAAACTAAAAACCGTGGCGTGAATCTTGGCATAGCTGATTTGCAAATTGCAGGAATCGCTATGGCTCATGGGTTTGCAGTTGTGAGCCGTGACACATTGCCTTTTGTCGAGGCTGGTGTGTCTCTGATCAACCCATGGGATGATGCTTAACCAAACTAAACATCACGACCTAACCCCGTTTTGATAGCCCCCTACCCACCCCGATTACATCGAGGTAGTTAGGGGGCGTATGCGCTTATCGCGCGGATGCTATCGCTACGCTATTGCTGGTATGTCACAAGGCCAAATCCCCAGACGGCCATCAGCCCATACAGGAAATTCTTTGTCTTGTTATCACCGCTGTGCGGCCTTACAAAAGCGGTCATTCATGAAGCTAGAAAGGCGCAACGCGAGGTCTACTACGGCCGCATTTCGAACATGCAAGCTTTTCCCTTAGATTTTCCAGAGTTGCGCCAGATGTTAAATATTTTTTCAGATCATTGTTCGGGATCACTTTGACTTCGTTCTCGCAGAAGAAATCAGAGCATCGTACCCCCATATTCAGGCCTGACTCCACCCACTCCAAAAGAGTGGAGTGAGGCTTGGATATTCGAGATAGCTCCCTCACCCAAGGCACGTAACTTCCATTTATCCAAGCCAGAAGTTCTTCCGGATCCGTTATATTTATTTGGGCAAACTCGGCACCGAATTTAGTTTTGCCGAGATTTCTGGTGGGGTGGTAATCTTTCCTACCGTCCATCATGAGGTCGGCTTCGTAAATCCAATCACTTTTAATGTGTCGTGAGAAAATTACTCTAATAGTGCAATCCATCTCATCGTATACCCCGCCTCTGCCAATTTCTACGAGCTGAGCGCCACCGCCGTTAATATCCTGTCGGTATCTGGCATCAATACCAAATTTATGTCGAAAGAAGATACCATTCGTGTAAATTCCCCATGCAGTAGAAGCTAAATCGCGGCATGTGATTTTTAGTAGGCTGGTCTTCCCTTTTACAACCAAGTCTGGACCGGATTCCGCTGATAGGCGCACTTTATTCTGATCATCAAAATCAGCCTTCTGAGTGAGCTTCGGGTCAATAGTTATTTTGGTATATTGCAATCTCAGGACTCTTCAAATTTGAAACATCTTAGCCAAATCCTGTTTTGTATACTTCGGTGGGTGCGACATGTAAATCTGTCATCCTTGAGGCAAATGGCCCCTGCCCCGCCCTCTGGGCGTGTCACCGTGCCCTAGGTTTCAGCCGGCGCGGTGCGCGGCTGAAACCCAGAACATCACACCTTTGCTTGAGCTGATCCAATAGTCAAAATCCCGTCTCTTACAGAGCCACGTTTTTTCTTTTGTATCATGCACCTTCAAAGCCGCGCTGATCTGCCCATACGGGTGACGGTCGCTGGTGCTGGCGGATCTCCGATCCTGTTACAATCTTGTCCCCTGGTATTTGGCTACGCCAGCCACCAGGGGACGTTGCTTTAGAACCCGCTGGGTTCTCGCGCCCGCAATCGAAATGGACAAGACCGTGTTGTCGGCTTCGCCTCCTGCCCGCACCAACCTTATCAATTTCCATGGCAGTTTCTCACTCCGGCACTTCGCCAGTGAATCAGAATTTAGAGGATGCGCCCCAAGGGGCTTTCTCAAATTCAGACGCCAAGGGGGCAGAAAGTCCCAACGGTTCACCACTTAGGAGACAAACAAAATGAACGCATATGAACAAAAGCAAGAAGATAAACGCCAACGCCTTTTGAACGCGGCAGACCGTCACGAAGTAAAATCAGATGAAGCCTATGGCCGCGCTGACATGAGCGAAGAAAAATCAGGCATTCCGCTTGGTCAACCGATCCTTGTTGGGCATCACAGCGAAGGGCGGCACCGTCGCGCTATCGCCCGCGCCCATTCTGCTATGGATTCCAGCGTTAAACATAGCAAAACAGCAGATCATTTGCGAGCAAAAGCCGATGCCGTGGGTAGTGGTGGTGTCAGTAGTGACGACCCCGATGCGATTATCAAATTGCGCGAACAGCTTGGAAAACGCGAGACGGATCAGGCTAATATGAAGGCGGTAAACCGTATTATCCGTAAGTGGGTAAAAAAAGGTGCTACCCATGAGGCGACGAATGAGAAATTCAATGATTACCATGCCGAGTTGGTGGCGGTTTCTGATATTTTCACAGAGAAGGCCGCGCGGATGCTTATCACGCCCGAATATGGCCGTTTCTATGGATTTCCGAGCTATAAACTAACCAACAACAACGCTGCCATTAAACGGCTAAAATTGCGGATTGCAGAGCTTGAGAAACAAAGCGAGGCTGCCAGC
>JAFLKA010000319.1 GCA_022712735.1 Marinosulfonomonas sp.
AGAGGGTGGCCGTCACACGCCGTTCTTTGCGAACTACCGCCCACAGTTTTACTTCCGGACAACGGATGTAACGGGCACGGTTACGCTGCCATCTGGCACAGAAATGGTAATGCCGGGCGACAACCTGAAGTTCGAAGTTGAGCTGATTGCGCCGATCGCCATGGAAGACGGCCTGCGCTTTGCGATCCGCGAAGGCGGCCGTACTGTGGGTGCCGGTGTGGTGTCTAAAATTATCGAATAATCCGAAATACAACAAGAATGGATCAGGCCGCCTATTGGGCGGCCTGATCCATATGCAACGCGGCCCCCAGAGTTTTACCGGCGGGATTTCCGAAGATAGGATTGCACCCAAAGTGCTTTCTTGCCTTCACTATCATTCCCGTTGTGGATGATCGCCAGCGCGGTATGAATTTGGGCATTGCTTAATGAAGACACATCCGTTCCCGGTGCATAACGGCTAATTTCAGCGATGTTGAAGGGGGTCGCCGCCGATCTTGTGGTGTCACAGCCGCTCACCAGCGACATAAAAACCACAGCGATAACAAGGTTCTGTTTCATTGAATGCTCCACTTCAGTCGCAAAAGACTAACTCTGATTATACACGTTGCAGCAGGGTCCGATGATCACAAAGCAAGCCGGATTAATGACAATGGGTTGTAAATATTTAAGATCGGTTCTGTTGGGGAGCGCTTCAAACCGGTCTTTTCTTTTTTGCGGGCAGGATTAATCGGTCCTGACCCTAATCTATGACGGGGCATCCGGTGCCGCCTATGCCATCGTCCATATCTGTTGCTACGCAGTCACTTTTGCGTTCCAGAATAACGGGTTCGACAACAACGACGGGTGCGGCGACTGCGGCCTCGTCCATGGCCGCATTCTGGCTACAGGCGGACAGCCCCAACAGGGCGATGGCTATGCATATTCTAACGGTATTGTGCATCATGATTTGGCCTCGGGTATCTGTGCGGAGGTGTGATAGAAATAGCCCCCAGCCCTGAACCTATCGTGAGCGTTATCAGATGGCAATTTCTTCATTGCCGCGGCCTTTTGGCTGAGCTGTTCCAGCAAGGCCATTTGTCCGGTGTTAAAATCGGTTTTCAACTCCTCGATCTGGGCGCTGGTCAGGTCTGTGTAATGCACAGCCCGTTCAAAATGCGGCGGGGTTTGGCCCAACACATTGTCCGTCGCCGCACTTAAGTGATCGCCAAAATTATGCGCAAGATAAGCAAGCTGATCCTCGGACCCCGAGAGCGGTTGATACGAGGATTGCAGCAATTGCACGCATTGATCGTCATGTATTGCCACCGTTCCTGTCGCAACCAGCGTATCCAGCATTGTGCGTGGATGCACATCCTTGCGCACGATGCGGGCCAGCGCCTCAAAAGATGGCGCGGGGCCGTTTTTGGCTAGATCTTTCGGATGACCAGAAGAATTATAAGCCGCTTCGGTCTGCCAAAGCGCCACCAGCCGCGCCAGATGATTGGGTTTTACATCTTCAGCACTAAATTCCCGCAGCCTGACAATATCGCGCCGTTGTAATCCGGTTAGCACTGAAAGGCGGCTATCGGTGATTTTCCCACCGGTCATTGATTTGGCGGCCTCGATATAGTGGCGCTTTAGGCGCTCGATTAAATCGGGAAACAGGATGCCACGGGCCACGGTCAGGCGGGCAAAGGCGGCAAAAAGTGGATCAAGTAGATTTAACATAATGTGCAATATACACATTAGCATTGACATCGCAAGGCGGTAGATATATGTGCTAATTACACATTAATGGAGCAACCAGATGTTACAAAAAATGAAGCCATTAGGATTTTCCCTGAAACTAAGAGATATTATCAAACCTCTTTTGTATTGCACGGCGGGATTATTGGCGGCCTGTAGCCCGGCGGGGTTTGAAAGCGCGGTCATGGTTGAAGCGCCTGTAGCCGAGGAGTCCGCTATGGTTTCGCCGGTTATTGTAGGCGATGCGGCAAGAGCGAAAATCATAGTTTCCCCTCCACCACCCCCCACGACAGCATCACGCCGCGTGCCCAGAACCGGCGTCATCACTGCGGGCGACATCGATGATACCCTGAACATGGCCGCGTTTCAGCGATACCTGAACAAAGCACGCAGGGCGACAAATCTACCAGCGGCCAACCTGTCCAACCCGGTTTTGGTGCGGCTGACAGGTCCGAACGGCAAACCGGCCCCGGGTGTGCGGGTGACATTGTACAAACCCGGGGCTTCGGCACCGTTTTATAGCGGTTATTCCGGCGTGGATGGCAACATCACCGTTTTCCCGACCTTGTATGGGGCGGGGCGGCTAGGTGCGGTTGAACTGCGTGCATTTTCACAAGAGCAGGGCTATATCGTCATGCGGAAAATTTCAAGTTCGGGTGGCCGCAAGCAAATCGCGCTTCCCTTTGCGGGGGAATGGAAGCCTGATTTCCTTGATCTGGCCTTTGTTGTCGATACCACCGGCAGCATGGCGGACGAGCTGGATTGGCTGACCCGCGAGTTGCGCGGTATCGTGCGGGCCGCACAACGCAGCGCACCAGGTGTGGATATTCGGTACGGCCTGATTGTTTACCGCGACCACGGCGATGACTATGTGGTGAAAAATTACGGTTTTACCTCGCGCCAGTCTGAAATGGTGGGATGGCTGCGCAAACAGGATGCCAATGGCGGCGGCGACTACCCCGAAGCAGCCGCAGCGGCGCTTGCGGCAGGCGCTGGCCTGAATTGGCGACGTGGTAAAGGCGAACGGCTGATGTTCCACATTGCCGACGCACCCCCGCATGATCGTGATGCCCGCGCCTATTTGCAAGCCGCGCGTCGTGCCGCCAGAAATAACGTGCAAATCTTTGGGCTGGGGGCCAGCGGCGTTGCGGCTGAATCGGAATATCTGATGCGTCAGGCCGCGGTTCAAACCAATGGTCGCTATCTGTTTTTGACCGATGACAGCGGGGTTGGATATGGGCATGCCGAGCCAACGATCTCCTGCTACCGCGTCACCAAACTAAGCAGTCTGATGGTTCGTGTGCTGCGGAGTGAGCTGAGCGGACATAGAGTAGAGGCACCCGATAGCGCCGTGATCCGCAATGTCGGGAGCTACCAAGCAGGTGTTTGCCGCAACTGAATGCCGACAGGCCAATGGAAAAAACTCAAGGTCGCCTTTCGGGGCGGCCTTTTTATTTGAACAGCCTATTCAGAAACGAGCCACCCTCGGCCCGTAACAAAAAACTGCGAACCTGCTGGTATTTCCGGCCTTCTTTGTCATTGCCATGAATGATCAACAGTAGCATTTGGACTTGGCGGTCAGACAATGTCGATAAATCGGCATTTGGCGCATAGCCCTGAATTTCACGGATATCGAATGAGGCTGCTGCCGAACCCGCACTGGTGCCGGATATCAGCGCGATTACAACCGCTGTGATGAGGTTTTTCATAATGTCTCCTATGGCTCGATGACTGCTTTCCATTAACTCTTATATGTTGACGCGCCACTGATAAATCAACTCACAAGGGGGTTAACGCTGTACGGCTGTTGTCACATTGGTGTGCAGTGTTGGCCCTATCCAGATCACAGCAACCTGAACCAGACAATTACGGCGGTAACAGTATTGGGAGAATACCATAGTCTTTTACCCAATATGTGTTTCTTTGCCATTGGTCCTTGATTCCAGTCGGTATGTGCCGTAATCCCACCCTCGGTCCTAGGGGTTTAGCTCAGTTGGTAGAGCATCGGTCTCCAAAACCGAGGGTCGTGGGTTCGAGTCCCTCAGCCCCTGCCAGGACATTCTGTAAAATGCGTGCACAAAAAGTGCCGCGCCACTGGGGCGCGACACTGGGTCGTTAAGATGTCAGTCGCCTGTTACTCGGCTTCAGCCAGAATTTTCTTGATTTGCTGAACTCTGCCCATGCCTTCTTCTTGGTCAAGAAAGGCTTGGATCTGTGTGATCTGTGCAAGAGTCAAATTACCAATGTTTTCGGTTGGCAAGTCCATGGATCGCAGAGCGTTATAAACAGAACCTGTCAGCATGTTCAGTTCATTTTCCATTGCGAAAGCAGAACCAGCAAAGCCAAGTGACAACGTGGCGACAGTAGCGAGTGTTGCGATAGTGTTTTTCATAGTCATATCCTTTTTGTTGATCGTATGATCGTTGGTTTCGTATTCACCGGGTCTCTTGCCGGTAACATCAATTTGGGCAGTGGTGAGCGGTAAGTAAAAACACGAAATAGAACACGGTTTCACACAGGCATTTGTATTGACCCGTGAATTGCGTGATTGCGATGTGATCAGGGTGGGTCCAGCAGGGATGCGTTCCATAACATATTGAAAAATAACAAAATATAATGAAATTTATATCACGATTGCATATGGTTTTTTAGATGTCCGTGTCCGGAACGGGAGCGACGCATTGTTTAAGCGCTTTATTTCACAACCCCATAAATTTGTGCATCACAGGTGAGTGATTCCAAGGCCGGTTTCGTAAGGAATAAGTGGATAAATCCCGCAGATTTGTTTCAACCATCCTGACCATTGTAACAGTCAATAAAAAAGCCCGGCACAAAGGCCGGGCAATTGATTGTGTGAATGATGGAAAGTGGTGTCAGGCAGATGCTGGCGTAAACACAAGCGAGGTTCCGTTGATGCAATGCAACAGGTCGCCATCCACCATAAGGATATGTCCCATATGGCTACCGCAACGGCGGCAGTGGGCTTCGATCATGGAAAACCGTCCCAGATCATCAACGCCCTCACCGCTTGGACCGCCGTCAATTGAGGTAAGCACCGAGTCCGTCTGGGCATGTTGGAAAAACGCCCAGCCTTTATCCAGAATGACTTTCCACGATGATTCATAGATTTCCAGATCACAGCCGCGACAGGCATAACTCCCCTTGTCGGTTGAAACGGCATAGGGGTGGCTGTGAGGTGTCTCGGTTTTGAAACCGCGTAAAATCCGGAATTCGTCGTCGTTTAGTCTAGTGTGCCATTCATCCTCGGTGCGGCTAACTTCGTAGGTGTAACCGCTGTTGCCAGAACTTGTAGCAGCGGCTGCAGGTCGCAGCGCAGGAGTGAGGGTAACGGCAGATAGGGCGCTTGCTTTTAGAAAAAACCGGCGACCGGATGAGAATTTTTTGTGCATTTGGTCCTTCCTTTCTATGAATACAAAATAGGAGGCGGTCCCGTCACGGTCGAACCAAGCCTTCGTGAGGTAACGCCACGGATTTCTCACTAATTCGCGATGGGCTTGTGTTGAAACCGTGTTCAACCTCTAGGTGGCGTTTCGGTTGCATCGGCTATCTGTTCGCACTCTATGAAGCGATGCCCGCGCCGCTTATGGCAAAAACCGCGTCGAAAGCGCAAATAGGGGCGTATGAAATTAGTCATATGCGATTCATATGGTTTTCATATCTTGAAAACCCCGCACCAAAGGCGTATCTGACCCTTTATCTAACCAAAGGCATCCAGATGGCACGCACTAATCCAATCCAGTTTATCCAGCAGGTTCGTGCTGAGGTTTCCAAGGTCGTTTGGCCCACGCGCCGCGAGGTACTGTTGACCACGATCATGGTTTTCATCATGGCCGCACTGACTGCGATCTTTTTCTCGCTGGTTGATCTGTCGATCCGCTCGGCTTTGACAGCAGTGCTTGGAATGTTTGACTAGCAAAAATAGCCGCCTAGCCACTTGAATTGATTAAGTTTCGGATGTAGATCGGGCGGCACCACATAGACAGGCGTGCAGCGATTCGGGTTGCGCGCTGTTTTTTGTTTTGGATGCAGGCGGGTAACCGTCTGAAAGAATTGAATTTTCCCGCGCGTTTGCGCGGCAGGCACAAGGC
>JAFLKA010000408.1 GCA_022712735.1 Marinosulfonomonas sp.
TTCTAAAGGCAGCCCAATCAGGCGAGAAAATCGCCATCTTTGCCGATTATGACGTCGATGGCGGCACCTCGGCCGCCCTGCTGCTGGACTGGTTGCGCCAGATGGGGCACGACGCGACGCTCTATATCCCCGACCGGATCATCGAGGGCTACGGCCCAAATGTGCCCGCGATGGAAATGCTGGCGCGTGACCACACGCTGATCGTCTGCGTTGATTGCGGCACCGTCAGCCATGATCCGATTGCAGCCGCCAAAGGCGCGGATGTGGTGGTGCTGGATCACCACTTGGGCGGCGAAGAATTGCCCCCCGCTCTGGCCGTGGTTAACCCGAACCGGCAGGACGAAACCGGCGACTATTCACAGCTGTGTGCGGCTGGCGTGGTGTTCCTGCTGCTGGTCGAAGTGAACCGCCAAATGCGCGAAGCGGGCCAAAAGGGGCCGAACCTGATGGCAATGCTGGACCTTGTGGCGCTCGGCACGGTCGCCGATGTCGCCCCACTGACCGGCGTCAATCGCGCCCTTGTGCGCCAAGGCCTGAAAATCATGGCCCAGCGCCAGCGCATCGGCCTTGTGGCATTGGGCGATGTGGCGCGGATGAACAGCGCCCCCACCACCTATCACCTCGGCTTTCTGCTGGGCCCGCGCATCAATGCGGGCGGACGCATCGGCAAGGCCGATCTGGGCGCGCGCCTGTTGGCTTGCACAAACGAGGCCGAGGCCCGCGCCATGGCGGACCGGCTGGACCAGTTGAACACCGAGCGACGCGAAGTCGAGGCCAGCGTGCGCGATGTGGCGCTGGAGCAGGCCGAGCAACGCGGGCTGGATGCCCCTCTGGTCTGGGCGGCTGGCGAAGGCTGGCATCCGGGCGTCGTGGGCATCGTCGCGTCGCGCCTGAAAGAAGCCACCAACCGCCCCGCCATCGTGATCGGGCTGGACGGAGACGAGGGCAAAGGCTCGGGCCGGTCGGTATCGGGCGTTGATCTGGGCGCATCCGTTCAGCGACTGGTGGCCGAGGGGCTGTTGCTAAAGGGCGGCGGCCATAAAATGGCGGCGGGGCTAACTGTGGCGCGGGACCAGTTGGAACCCGCGATGGCGCGCCTGACCGAACTGCTGGCCAAACAGGGCGCAGGTGATGCAGGCCCTGCTGATTTGAAACTGGACGGCATCCTGATGCCCGGCGCCGCCACGGTCGAATTGATTGAACAACTGGAGCAGGCAGGCCCGTTCGGCGCCAGCGCGCCTGCCCCGCGCTTTGCTTTTCCCGATGTGGAAATCAACTTTACCAAACGCATTGGCGACAACCATCTAAAGCTGACATTTGGCGACGGCATGGGCGCACGGATCGAGGCGATTGCCTTTGGTGTGTTTGACACACCGTTAGGTCAGGCGCTGGTCAATCACGGCGGCGCGCGGTTCCATTTGGCGGGGCGTCTGGAAATCAACACATGGGGTGGCCGCGCCCGTGTGCAGTTGCGACTGGAAGATGCGGCGCAGGCTTAGGTCCCACCCCGCCCCTGTCGTAAATCTTCAATACTGTCCGCTCTGCCCGCGTTAGGGATATGTGAGTTAACACATCAGGAGCCAGCAAATGATTTTCCGCTACACCATACTTTATGTCCATAACGTCGAAACCACGCTCGCCTTTTTTGGCGCTGCCTTCGGGCTCGAAACCGCCTTTCTGCACGAAAGCAAAGACTATGGCGAACTGGACACAGGGCAAACCAAACTGGCGTTTTCCTCGATTGCCCTGATGCAACAACTGGGCAAATCTCCGGCCACCAAACCCGTCACCAACCCTGCCTTTGAAATCGCCTTTGAAACCGATGACGTGACAGCCGCGTTGGACAAGGCGCTAAAAGCGGGGGCGGAATTGGTGCAGGAGGTGCAGGAAATGCCTTGGGGTCAAACCACCGCCTATGTGCGGCTACCCGAGGGTATTTTGATCGAGATTTGCACCGCGCTTCAGGCGCCGTAACCCAGCCCGAAATGCCGCGCTAACCAGCCCGTATCACGGCTGATCTGGCGCGGCGTTGTGCCCAGCCATGTGCGGAATTCCCGTGTCATATGGGCCTGATCGGCATAGCCCGTATCATAGGCCAGTTCGGCCAGATTTCGGGGATACGCCAATCGACTGGCCGCACGGCGCACCCGCGCCAGACGCAACCAGAATACTGGACTGCGGCCGGTTTTCTGTTTCAATAGACGCTGCAAACTGCGGGTCTGCACCCCCAAATCCGCCGCCGCCAGCGCCACATTTTCCGTTCCATTTGAGAGGCGCGACAATGCTTCGGTGACATTGGCCGCAGGAGTGACATAGGTTTGCAGCCGCTCCAGAATGGCGTCGTGGGTCAAATCACCGCTTAAGGACGCCAGCAGCCCCGCCTGATCCACCTGAACACCGGGGCGCAAGCGAAAACCATTGTAGAAATCATCCGGTTGTAGATCGACCTGTTCGCAGGTTTTTGCCAAATCCGTGACGAACCAGCCCGCTGTTGGTTTGAAAATCAGATCGCGGCAGCCATCTGGCAGGATGGTTGCGATATGGCCGGTTTTAACCTGCGTTTGCCAATGCTCCAACACGACCGACAACGGTGAAAATCCTCATATGGTTTTCATATGCAATTCATATGCAATTCATATATCTATATTTCGACAACAACCGCAATCACGGACGCGGTTTGCGCCAGACAAAGAATCTGCCTATTTGAAGCAAATACCCCCTTGCGCCCTCGCCGCTCTTTGCCTAGATACGCCTCACGTCATGGTATGGCCCGTTCGTCTATCGGTTAGGACGCCAGGTTTTCAACCTGGAAAGACGAGTTCGATTCTCGTACGGGCTACCATCATGGC
>JAFLKA010000529.1 GCA_022712735.1 Marinosulfonomonas sp.
ACCAGTCGATGATTTTGGTCACTTCGACCATGACTTCGGGGCCGATACCGTCACCGGCGAGGATAAGAAGTGAAGGGGTGCTCATGTTGTTGCCGTCCTTGATGAATTAGGGTTGATCCCGCGTAACCGAATGGCCGTGCGTGGTCAAGAAACGAAGGTCTTTATTCCATCGGCCAGCATATCCCACACCCGCCGGATACGCGGGGTTTGCTGCATGGCCTGATGTGCGGTTAGCCAGACGGGAAGCGGCGGGATTGGCAGGTCGGGCAGTACTTGTGCAACCCGTGGATCACCCCGGCCAATGTGGATTTGCGAAAATCCGATGCCGCAGCCCTCGCGCACCAGTTCCCAGTAGATCACGCTTTCGTCGCAGCGGGTCTGGAACCAGTCGCGCTGTGCATCCAGCCCCATCTGGCGCATCCCGCGCAGGATTTGTTCGTCGCGATCATAGCCGACCAAATCATGGCCGTCTAATATGTCCTCCACGGTCTGCGGGTGCCCTTTGCGGTTCAGATATTCGAGCGAGGCAAACATCCCCAGCGGCAGGTCGCACAGATGGCGGGTGATCACATCCAGTTGGGTCGGGCGATACATCCGCAGGGCAATGTCGGCCTCGCGAAATAGTAGGTTCTCGCTGGCGTCGTTTGGTAGCAGGTCAATGCTGATTTCGGGGTGGGCACGGCGGATTTTGGCGATGATCGGCGGCAGGATGAAATGGGACACAAAGATGCTGGCGGTGATGCGCACGGTGCCTTTGATGCCCTGTTCGCGCCCTGCCGCAACCAATGACACCTGCGAGGCCGCATCGCGCATTGCGCGGGCAGGGGCGAGCAATTCTGTGCCGATATCGGTCAGGGTAAACCCGCGTGGCTGGCGGTGAAACAAGGTGACGCCCAGCTGTTCCTCGACCTGCTTGATCTGGCGGCCAAGGGTTGGCTGACTGGCCCCCAGTTTGCGCGCCGCCCCTGATAGCGAGCCTTCTTCGGCAACCGCGAGGAAGGACTGGAGTAGGGACCAGTCGAGGGAAGTGAGAATGTTGTCCATGCAATAATGAATACATGATCTGCACATTTTGGCAATTTATATAACTACACGAATGGGTAGTTAATGAGAGACTCAATGAACAAAAGCGATTTTGCATGAAGTCCTCGGCACCGAAAATAGAACTACTATTCCGGAATAGTGGAAATAAAGAAGACTGTTATTACGAAGTGATATCAGAGTGTTAAGTGGAATCTTGGAGAGGGGATTGCCGGAAAATCTCTGCCAAACCAATCAAATTGGCCTCAAGGGGCACTAACCACAACCAACAAGTCTAGAATACAAGGAATGTTAAAATGTCGAAAACTGTATTGATCCTTGGCGCCAATGGCCGCTTTGGTCGCCACGCTTGTGCTGCATTCAAATCCCGTGGCTGGGATGTGCGCCAGTTTGACCGTGCCAGTGGCAATCTGCGAGATGCGGCAACAGGTGTTGAGGTGATCGTCAACGCCTGGAACCCAGCCTATCCCGATTGGGCCGAACAGGTGCCAAAACTGACCGCGCAGGTGATTGATGCGGCCAAAGCAAGTGGTGCAACGGTGATCATCCCGGGCAATGTTTATAACTATGGGGCGGGTGCGCCAGAAGTCTATGACGCTGGCACCCCGCATGGGGCGACCAACCCGCTGGGTCATATCCGCATTAAAATGGAGGCCGCGTATCGGGCCTCGGGCGTGCGCACCATCATATTGCGGGCGGGCGATTTCATTGACACGCAGGCGTC
Organism: Marinosulfonomonas sp.; assembly: GCA_022712735.1. The sequence goes on from JAFLKA010000529.1 coordinate 1,766, forward strand.
GGGCAACTGGTTTGACATGATGATGATCCCGAAACTGGGTAAGGGGCGGTTCATCTATCCGGGCAATCCCGACATTGCACATGCTTGGGTGTGGTTGCCAGACGTGACCAATGCTGCGGCTGAATTAGCCGAAATTCGCCGCGATTTACCAGCCTTTGCCGATGTGCCATATACTGGGTTCACACTGACGGGCAATGAACTATCGCAGGCGATCGGCGCGTGTTTGGGCCGCGAGATCAGGTTGAAAAACATGAGCTGGTTGCCGTTGCAAATCGCCCGCCCATTCTGGCCACTGGCCAAACATCTGTTAGAGATGCGATATAACTGGAACAAGCCGCACCAGATTGATGGCGCGAAGTTTGCAGCGCTGCTGCCGGACTTCAAGATGACACCTCTGTCCGAAGCCCTGTCCCTAGCGCTGGGGGATCACATCAACCCAGACAAGGCGGTGACGCGAGGCAAGGGTGCTGCCCACGCTTAAGAGGGCGGCGTCTGGACTTTTAGCTTTTGGCCAAAAAACGCCCGAGGTGGCGATTTCCAGATCGCGGGAGGGCAGCACATAATCCACCCGCATGTTTCCGGGGCCGGGCACGTCTTTCCAGTCAACCGTGTCTTGTGCGGCATCCCCTTTGTGGCGAGTATTTGCGCCGCCTTGGGTCATAGCGGCGGTAACTGCACCCTCGCTTTGGGGCTTTGCGTCCTGCACCATCGGGTGTGCCAGCAAGCCGCGGATCGCTTTGCCTTGGCCATCCCCGTCAAACGGGTCCAGATTGGCGTCGCCCAATATCACAAACGGCGCACCTGTGGGTTTTGTGCCTAGTTCGCCATCCAGATAGGCTGTCCAAAACCGCACCTCGTCATGGTTGCGCTTGCCGTTTCGGTCTTCGGGTCCGTCAAATACCGGTGGTGTTGCGTGAAAGGCTAACAGGTTGATTTCGCCATCGGGTGTGGTGACGGGCACAATCCAGTGCCCCGTAGTTGACAAGCGTTGTTCTGATTGGGCCTGTCTGGTGGGGAATGGTTTTCCATCGAGCTGCGGCAACACGGCCTGCGGGAAATCCACCCATTTTAGCGCCGAGAAATCCTGAACGCGCAAAGCATCAATCGGGTAACGTGACAAGATCGCCATCCCGCCTTGCCCTGCAAATCGCCCATACCCTTGGGCATCACGTGGGCCACCCGTTTGGCCGTCGCCATCCATATCAAGCCCCGTGCCCATCCCCGTATTCGGCTGTAAGGCAAACCTGTGCGGATAGGGCACGCCCTGATCCGCCAGCAGATCGGCAAAGGCATTCAGAGCCGCATTGCCATAATCATAGTCAAACCCGTTCAGCAGCAGGATGTCGGGTGAAATATGGGTGATGATACCGGCGACAGCCAGAACCTGTTCATCCTTGCCCAACAGAATATCGCGCAGCAACAATCCCGGTCCACGGCGTTTTAGTTCGGTGTTGTAGGTTGCAATGCGTATGGGTTCTGCCTGCAACGTGACAGCAAGCAGCACATAGATCAGGCTGGCTGTAATCCATTTAGCTCGGCCAGCGCTGACGACTGCTTGCGCTTTTGTGCAACCATTGACGCGATCCGGCCCATTGCGATTCCACGCATAAACAGACTTGATGGAAGAAATGCCCATGCTGCCATTGTCCATACCATCGTCTGCGGAGAATCAAGTGTTATCGGATCAAATACGTTTGATGAGGCCTTAATAACGACAGGCGTCAAGAAGGGGAGCAAAAAGCCGAGCACGATGTTGAAACGGGCATCACGGTTCAGTCTTTCAACCACATCACCAGCGGTGGTCGGGTCAAAAGTGGGCAGATTTACCCAGACGTTGAACGGTTTGTTATGTGATGGCCAGCCTTGCAGGCGCAGTAAAATAACGAACACCGCCAAGGTCAGCAAGGAAATCAGATAGCTGATTCCGGCTGTTGTGCGCACAAGGATCAGGTTTTCCACGCTGGCGTTTTCAGGCAGCATCAGCACCACCAACCGCACCGGGCTGAATGGAAAATCAATGGCCTGCCCGATCACAGATCCGGTTGCATCGATAAACTGCGTTAAGGTCGTTGGGTCGGTTTGCCCGCGGAAAACAGCCGAGAGCAAGAAAACAGTTGCAAAAAGAGACACAAAGCGCACCCGGTTAAAGGGTGGTGCGTCCCGAAACTCGACAAGGCTTGGATAGCTTGAAGAATATTCGATGAATGTGAGGAGGGCGCCGAACAGGGCGACAAGCGAAACGATCTGGACCGAGTCAGGGTTAACACCGGGCAACAGCAAAGAGGGCGTTGCAACCAACACCATGACCAACATTGCACGCACAATGGCGCCTGTAAGCTGTGAAATCACTGCTCTGTTACCCTTAATTCGGTCGGAAGCGATACGATGCCGCGCCCTTTTCCCAAATACTTTCCGCACATTATGGCGGCTTGCCTCAATCTTGCCCAATTTTTGCCTTCTTTCA
>JAFLKA010000200.1 GCA_022712735.1 Marinosulfonomonas sp.
CCCACTAACAGCAGCTTTGCCCACTTGGGGTCGGGGTGCAGCCACAGGCTTCGCCCTCGGCGATTTCAACCGGCGCTGGCGTGGTTGCGCCCGCCTTTTCGTCAAAGGCAAAGTCCAGCTTCTCGGTTGCCTCATCACGGATGTGGCGGGCGATTTCGATCACCGCATCGATCTGGTTTTCCGGCACACCATAGCCACGCAGCCGTTCCAGCTGGCATTGACCCATGGCAGGGTGGTTCGAGGCGATGCCGGAGGCCAGCGACACCATAGCAACGATGGAATTGTGCAGTTGGGGTTGATCGGTCATGATTTGATCCAGTCTTCGATAGAGCTGGCGGTTGGCACGCTGCCGGAATGCACCACGGCCTCGTTCAGCACGACGCCCGGGGTCGACATCACGCCGTAACCCATGATCGCACCCATATCGGTGACTTTTTCGATTTCGACAGTGACGCCCAACTCGGCAGCTTTGGCGGTGATCAGATCGGCAGTGGTGGCGCATTTTTTGCACCCCGAGCCGAGAACTTTGAAGTGTTTCATTTGGTTTTCCTTAAGTGAGAAGTGCGTTGAACAGATATCCAACGCCGATGAAGGCGACAAACAGGATGCCGGTGAAGGTGGCGATCAGTTTTGGCTTTAATACTTTGCGCAGGATGATCATTTCCGGCAACGATATAGCGGCGACCGACATCATCAGGGCCAGCACGGTGCCGATGGGCACGCCTTTGGCCATCAATGCTTCGACAATCGGGATCACGCCGGTGGCGTTGGAGTAAAGCGGGATGCCGACCATAACCGCGGCGGGAACGGCCAGCAGATTGTCAGCCGAGGCGTATTTCAGGAAGAATTCCTGCGGCACGTACCCGTGCAATGCAGCCCCCAAACCGATACCGATCAGAACGTAAATCCAGATACGGCCAACGATTTCCTTAACCTGACCCCAGGCGTAATCAAGCCGCTGTTTGAAGGTGGTCGCGCCTTGTTGCAGCCCGGTTTCACCCATGCGGATTTTCCAGACATATTCCTCGACCCATTTTTCCAGTTTGAAAAACTCGATGATCAACCCGCCAACGATGCCGACGGTCAGCCCTGCCGCCACATACAGTGCGGCGACTTTCCAGCCGACAGCAGCGGCCAGCACCACGACGGCGACCTCGTTGATCATTGGCGAGGCGATCAGGAACGACATGGTGACGCCCAGCGGGATGCCAGCCTCGAGGAAACCGATGAACAACGGCACCGAGGAGCAAGAGCAAAACGGCGTGACCGCACCAAGGCCGACGGCCATCGGGTAGGACACGGCGCGCGAGCGGCCCGCCACCACCTTTCGCACCCGTTCTGGCGTTAACATCGAGCGGAAAAAGCCGATGGCAAAGATGACTATTGTGAGCAGGAAGAAGATTTTGGTGACATCTTCGATGAAGAAATGCACCGCTTCGCCCAAGGGCGTGTCAGGCGTTAACCCCAGAATGCCATAGGCCGACCAATCGGCGAGACGTGTGAAGAGTTCAAACATGGTGGGGGTTCCTGTCTTGCCGGATTACGCAGCGTTGCTGCGGGTAGGGCGGTTTTTCATATTGTGCAGGCGCATGGAGTCCTGTTTCAGAACCGGCTCGTTATTGATTCCGGTCAGGGCGGCGGTGATGACCTGTTGCTGCCATTCAGGCAGGGAGGGATTTAAGTGATAGAACATCCACTGGGCATCACGCCGCGAGGTCAGCAGACCGGCATCGCGCAGCGCCGCAAGGTGACGCGATATCTTCGGCTGGGACAGATCGAGCGCTGCAACAAGTTCGCATACGCAGAGTTCGCCCTGATCCTGCATCAACGCCAATGACCGCAAGCGGGTCTGGTCGGCCAACATTTGAAAGATTTCGATTTGTTTCATACAGTGTATATGCGCTAAAGTGAATATGCAGTCAAGCGTATATTCGATTTGACATATATTCAGTACGGTCAATTGCCATACCACTTAGGGGGCGATGAAATTCACGCCGGAGATGCGCTCGATTTCATAGAGATCTTGCTCGTAGCGTTTGGTCATCTCATCAACTGTCTGCTGGGTCCAGCCCGGAATATCCAACTCGTCCTCAAGTGCGTCATCAATAGCGAATTTATCCAGAAATGCAGTGATGATCCGCCCCAGCTGCATTTGCGTTTTTGGGGGGTGCGTTTGCAGATAGGTGTTATAGCGCTGTATCCCGTCCGCGGTCATGATTTCGGCCAGAAGATCAGTCTCGCCGTCAAACGCCACCGTTGGGGCAATGCCGGTCATACCCCGCATCAAGGTCGACCAGATCATCGGGGTGTCCTCATTACACCAGACGGTCAACGGGGCATCGGGGGCGGAGGTGCGAATGGTGTGGACCAGAGTGGACCAGTTCACATCGTGGGGTGAAACACCGCGCATGAATTTGTCAAAGGTTATATCCTTGGTGCGGGCAAATACGGCGGGGATAAAGGTGGCGGGGTTTCGCACGGCCAAATGGAACTCAACATTTGCGTTTGGAAACAGGCTGGTCAGGCCGGTGATCCGGCTCATTGCATTGCCATACAGGGTCTGGTTGGTGAATACCCACGGCGCGAAGGCCAGAAAATCCTCGGCGGACAGGATCAGACGTTCAAGGTGATCGGCTTCGGTGATGGTTTTTATCAGGGTGGCTTCGGCACCTGCTGCCGGTTTTGCCCCCTCTAATGATTTGAGCGTTTGGCGGATCAACCTGCGATACCGGCTGGGGCCGGGAACAATAACGCCGCGCTGTTGTAGGGCATCGCGGTTCTTGAGCAAGGATTTCAACAGTCGGTCTTCGTCTGTGCAATGGGCCCCGATGTGAAATACTACCTGCATGTTGCCTGTCTCGTTATTTGAACTATCTGCGGGCAATATACGGGGATTTCTGGACAGATAAACCTGTTTCGGCTAGGTCACTTGGAATGACTGACCAAAACACTCAAGCAACCCAGTTGCGCGGGGCATCCCGCAAGCACCCAATGCGGCCCGATTTATGGTCGGCGGGGGCGTTGTTTATTGCGTTTCTGGTGATCTTGCCGATTGCATCGGTGGTGTGGATCGCCTTTCATCCGGTTGAAAACATCTGGCCGCATCTGCTGGCCACAACCCTGCCGCGTTACCTGACCAATTCGCTGGTGATGATGCTGTCGGTCGGGGCGCTGTCGGCAATGATTGGCGTCGGCGCGGCGTGGCTGGTGGCGATGTATCGCTTTGCCGGTGTGCGCTGGTTGGAATGGATGTTGCTGTTCCCGCTGGCAATCCCCGCCTATGTCGGGGCCTATGCGCTGGTGGATTTTCTGGAATATGCGGGGCCGGTGCAGACATGGATGCGCGAGGTGTTCGGCTGGGCCACGTCGCGCGATTACTGGTTCCCTGAAATCCGGTCGCGCGGCGCGGCCATTCTGGTGATGTCGCTGTCGCTATACCCCTACATCTATTTGCTGACCCGATCGGCGTTTCGCGAACAATCGGGCAGCACTTATGACGTGGCGCGGGCCTTGGGGGCGGGGCCGCTAAAGCGGTTCTGGCGGGTTGGCTTGCCGCTGGTGCGTCCGGCGATTGCGGCCGGAGTGGCGATTGTGATGATGGAAACGGTCAGCGATTTTGGCACGGTCGAGTTTTTCGCGGTGCAGACCCTGACTACGGGTATCTTCACGGTCTGGCTGGAGGCGAACAACGCCGGCGGGGCGGCCCAGATTTCGGGCATCGTTCTGTTGCTGGTGTTGCTGCTGGTCGGGCTGGAGAAAACCAGCCGCCGCAATCAGCGGTTCCATGAGGGGGCACGGCGCACCCAGCCGGTTGAACGGATTACCTTGCGTGGTATGCGCAGCTGGATGGCGATGCTGTTTTGTGCCCTGCCTGTTTTGGGTGGCTTTGTGCTGCCGACAGCGGTGATGATGAGCCACGCGCTGCGCAACACCCAATACTGGACCAACCCGAATTTGGGCCGCGCGTTGTGGAACTCGATTACGGTTGGCGGTGGTGCGGCTGTTATCACGGTGCTTGGCGCGGTGTTTCTGGTTTACGGCGTGCGCCTGACTGGGCGGCGCATTCCGCGTCTGATCCTGCCGCTGACCACCATCGGGTATGCCGCCCCCGGTGCAGTATTGGCGGTCGGCATTCTGATCCCGATGGCCGCCGCCGACCACGCGCTGGCGGATTTTGTGGAATGGCTGACGGGGGCAGACATCGGACTGGTGATGACCGGC
>JAFLKA010000063.1 GCA_022712735.1 Marinosulfonomonas sp.
CCAAGATAAATCTAACGCTACATGTGACGGGCCGGCGCGATGACGGGTATCATCTGCTGGACAGTCTGGTGATGTTTGCCGACATTGGTGATGTGGTTACGGTTTCGGACGCGGCGGGTTTAACGCTGGCGGTTTCCGGTCCCGAGGCCGAAAGCGTGCCTGCCGGTGGCGATAATTCGGTTTTGCAGGCGACACGGTTTATCGGGCAGGACGGGCTGGCGCTGGGTTTGGTGAAAAACCTGCCAACAGCGGCGGGTATTGGCGGCGGCACTGCGGATGCGGCGGCGGCATTGCGGGCGGTTTCGGAATTTCGCGGCATTACGGTGCCGGACAACGTGTTGCCGTTGGGGGCCGATGTGCCGGTTTGCTTGCGCGCACGCGCCACCCGCATGTCAGGGATTGGCGAGGTGTTGGCGGATGTTCCCAAGTTGCCCAAGGTCTGGGCGGTGTTGGTGAACCCACGCATGGCGGTATCAACACCTGCGGTTTTCGCGGCGCTGGAAAAGCGGGATAATGCAGAGATGCCAGCGGTTATTCCGGCGTTTGGCACGGCCTGCGATATGGCCGATTGGCTGGGCAAACAGCGCAATGATCTGGAGGCAGCAGCAGTTAAGGTGCAGCCCGTGGTGGCAGATGTTTTGGCGCAGCTGAAAGCGGTGCGCGGTCAGATGCTGGTGCGGATGTCAGGATCCGGCGCGACGTGTTTTGCGCTGTTTGAAACGGCTGAATTGGCCAAAGTTGCGGCGGATGACGTTGCGGCGGCACGCCCTGATTGGTGGGTTCAAAGCACGTGCCTTAGTTAATCCGCGCCACCACGTAATCGGCGATATCATTCAGCATTTCACGGATTGGATCATCCGGCAGAACCGCTAGTGCTGCCTTGGCTTTGTCGGCCCATTCAAGCGCGATGTCGCGGGTATCATCAAGGGCGCCGTGTTTATGTAGCAGCGACAGGGCATGCTCCAGATCGCCGTCTTCCTGTTTGCCCTTCTCGATTGTGCGCACCCAAAATTCACGCTCCTGACCATCCGCCTTGGCAATCGCTTTGATCAGCGGCAGCGTCAGTTTGCGTTCGCGGAAATCATCGCCGGTGTTTTTGCCAATCGCATCCCCGCCCGCAAAATCCAGCAGGTCATCGACGATTTGAAAGCTGATCCCCAGCGCGTCACCATAGGTATAGAGCGCCTTGATCTGGTCCGCAGGGGCATCGGCAATCACTCCGCCAACCTCGCAAGCCGCCGCAAACAGCGCCGCTGTTTTGCCGCGCACCACTTGCAGGTAGATTGCCTCGGAAGTGGCCAAATCCTGTGCGGCGGTCAGTTGCAAAACCTCGCCCTCGGCAATGGTGGCCGAGGCGTTGGCGAGGATGTCGAGAACCGTTAGCGATCCGGTTTCGACCATCAACTGGAAACTGCGCGAAAACAGATAGTCACCGACCAGAACGCTGGATTTATTATCCCACAGCAGGTTCGCAGTGGGGCGCCCGCGGCGCTGCCCGCTTTCGTCCACCACATCATCGTGCAGCAGGGTGGCTGTATGGATAAATTCAACCGTGGCCGCCAGATGGATGTGGTAAGGGCCACCGTAGCCGCATAGGCGCGCCGCCGCCAGCGTCAGCATCGGGCGCAAACGTTTGCCGCCCGCCTCGACCAGATGCGCTGTGACTTCGGGGATGCGCGGCGCGTGTTTTGACGCCATGCGATCCCGGATCAGCGTGTTCACCTCCGCCATTTCAGTGGCCAGATGCGCACTCAGGCGCTCGTGTGGTTTATCAACGGCGTGGTCCAGACCTATCACTCTCTCGTTAGTTGGCTCGACAAACCGGCGGGTTTGCCCTTATGTCATTTCCTATGAAAGAACTCCTTCGCACAACCGACATTACGGCTATCGTATTTGCCAAAGCGATCCTTCAAGGCGAGGGTATAGACTGCTTTGAAATGGACGTAAATATGAGTGTGCTTGAGGGGGGTATAGGAATTTTCCCGCGTCGGTTGATGGTGCGCCAAAAAGACTTGTTTCTGGCCCGCGCGATGATGCGTGACAATAACATTGCCTATGAGGAATGCGACTGATGCGGTTTGCGGCGGACGAGTTGAGCCAGGATTTGTTTTTGGGCGGTGCGCTGGAAATCCTGCAACCAAAGGCGGGGTATCGTGCCGGGGTCGATCCCGTTTTGTTGGCAGCGTCCGTGCCTGCGGTTGCGGGGGACACCGTGCTGGAGCTGGGTTGCGGTGCCGGTGTGGCGAGCCTGTGTCTGGCGGCGCGTCTGAAAGATGTGGCGCTGTGCGGGGTTGAGTTGCAAGCCGCATATGCGGATTTGGCGCGGCGTAATGCGGATGCGAACGGGGTTCAGATGGCGGTGCATTGCGCGGATTTGCGCAATCTGCCGGATGTGGTTTTACAGCAGAATTTTGACCATGTGATCGCCAATCCGCCGTATTATCTACCTAACGCCGGAACGGTAGCATTAGATGCTGGACGCGAGGCGGCGTTGGTTGAGGATACGCCGCTGGCGGACTGGATAGAGGTTGCAACGCGGCGTCTGAAGCCAAAGGGGTATTTGACGGTGATACAGGATGCCGAGCGTTTGCCAGCTTTATTGGCGGCGATTGACGGAAGGTTGGGCAGTATCAAGGTGTTGCCGCTTGTCCCGCGCATCGGTCGCCCTGCGCATCTGGTGATTTTGCAGGCCCGCAAAGGCGGACGTGCGGCGTTTCGTCTGCTCGCCCCCGTAGTGATGCACGAAGGTGCTACGCATGATGGTGACAGGGAAAGCTATACCCGGCAGATACGCGCGGTTCTGCGGGACGGGGCCGCAATGCCGCTGGACGACGTTAAGACAAAATAAAGTTTTTCAGTGTTTTCTA
>JAFLKA010000276.1 GCA_022712735.1 Marinosulfonomonas sp.
GTCACCAGCACCAGCACCAGCATGTGCACCAGCACCTGCAACGCCGACACCCAGACCAAGGCCAATCAAGCCAAGTCCGACACCGAGGCCACCAGCCAATGCGCCAGCTGCTGCTCCTGCACCAGCGTCACCGCCGTCACCGCCGTTGCCGCCATCGTTTGTGCCACCGTCAGCCGAGCCAGTGTCGCCACCCATTGCATGAGCAGAGCCGCCATTGGCATCGGCGTCACCTTCGCCGCCTTCAGCATCAGCTTCGCCGCTGCTTTCGCCGCCGTACCCGGCAGAACCAATGCCGTCGCCAGCATCAGCTGAACCGCCATTGGCATCACCGTTTTGCTGGAAGCTGCCATCATTGGAGACCGTTGCATTGTGCAATTCGTCTTGATCATTTAGCGTGTTGCTTTGGGTGTTCACTGTGCCGGAATCATTGCCCTCACCATTCAACGCATCATTCAGGATATCATCCAGATTGATGTCATTACCAGGATCATAGCTCAGTGGCCCATCCGACATAATAATATTGCCAATGCTGCTGTCCGTCATATTCAGATCGATATCGGCAAAATCGTCATCGGTTGGCGCGTAACCATCCAGATTCATGCTGACCTCGACGTTAACATCTGTCGTTGATTCATTGACTACAGTGCTGTTCGCTGAAGACGATGAATCCGAGCCGGAACGCGCACCCGAGTCGCTGCTTGAATTTGCGTTCGAATCCGAACCGGAACGCGCACCCGAGTTACTGTCAGAACCGCTATCAGCATTCGAACCCGAATGATTTTCATTGTAGTTCAGGTTGCCATTGCCATTCAGGTTCAGGTTGCCATTCCCATTGCCGTTAAGGTTCAGGTTGTCACTGCTTTGGTGCTGGCCCTGATTTTGGCCTTGACCCTGATGTTGGCCTTGACCTTGGCCTTGGCCCTGTCCTTGGCCCTGTCCTTGACCTTGCAGCTGTCCCTGAAGTTGGGCTTGAAGTCCGAAAAGATTCCCGTGTCTATTTGGCATAACGTATTTCCTTAAAATTGGAACTCGTCGACCACCAGTCTATCTAACGTGGCCATTGCCGAGTTGATTGAAGTTTTTATGATGAATACTTGGCGCATATATAATTGCGGCCAAAGCGAATCGCTTCGTGTCTGGTATTCCCCCCCTTTCGATTGTCGTTCCCGGAACAACTGTTGGCGTCAAAACCGCCAGAAATAATATTTCCGAAAACTTGCAAACTAAAAATTAACAAGCGATGCCAATAATGCAGCGCCTTGTTTATCTTGTTGGGGAACGCGTCAGAAAAAAAGCTGGTCAAACGGGCTAGTTTAATAAAATTGCAGTACTAATGAATTTCATTTCTTTATTATATCAGACAGTTGCAAATTTTTTTGCCATTTACTCATTCTCAATAACCGGACACCCGAATAGGCAGAAAGGATTAGAAAACCCGAGGGTCGTTAATCATCTTCGGTATAAGAATCAGAATGCGGTGACGTGATGTGCCCCAGTTGGATAGTAACCCCACACAGGCAACCATTTTCATTAGGTAATTACATATTGGTTACTAATCGAATGGTTAATTTCAGTTCTAGACCAAAACATGTTATCATGATCATGCGAGTATTTTCCCCACCCGGTATTACACCTTAGGGGATGTCTGTTTTTCTAAGCGCTTAATGGATGCAATCTGGAAATTTACGCCAGATCCATAATATTTTAAATGTCTATTAATATAACAAGTGCTGCTTGGAAAATTTATTGTTCAAAGGGTTAAAATGAAACATGATATATATGATCCAGGCCGTAATTCCGGCCAAAGAAATTCCCCGCCGCCAGATGATATTCTGGCGTTCCTTGGTGCAAAGCAATGTTTTTCAGATACGCTGCTTAGAACCATTTCCAGCGAAATTACAGATGTGTCTCCTGCGCGGTTTGATACACCGGCAGGCCTTCAGGATCATATTGTGCAAAATCCGGAATCGATACGCCTGATCGTAGTCGATGCCCGCCAATGCCGTGGCAATATATGGCTGTGCGAAAACATTATGAAAATCCTGAAAAAATGCCATGTCAGCACTGGCTTGGCTATTGCGTTTTGGGAGTCCGATCTGGAAAAAATCATCCCGCCGGAAACGTATTCATTCCCTTCAGAAGACGGCATAAGCCCGTTCATACAGGGGTTCGTGCCAATGAACCAAAACATCGATATCTGGTTATCGGTCATCCGCCTTCTGGCTTGTGGCGGCACATATTTTCCACCCGATTTTTTTGTAAAATCTTCCCCCCCCCTGCACGCTGACGGGAATGCCATCGCCGACACCTCCAGCTCGCCTGCCCCCGTGAAAGGCGATCTGCCCAAAATAGGACCGCTTACCATACGGGAAACCGAGGTGATGGAATATGTCATCAGCGGTTTGCAGAACAAGCAGATCGCGTCAAAAATGGGGTTATCCGAACATACTGTGAAATTGCATATGCACCATATAATCACAAAACTTTCCGCCAAAAACCGAACCGAAGCCGCGATGCGCTTTGTATCAATGAAGGCGCAATAAAATGGGGGGCAGCAGCAAAGATATCGATAAAGTCCCCAGCAATAAATCTAATCAGGCCTTGCAACAAATTCTACTGCATGTCGGGCAGCTCAACTACACTTGGACAAACACCGAGAGCCTGTTGATCCACTTGATTGCCGGCTTGGCCAAGGTGGACAAGGATATTGCCGTGGTCATTTTCCTAACATTGAACACCACCCGCGCAAGGGTGGATATGGTAAACCGTCTGGCTAAACTGGAACGGACACCGGCCAACCAGCGCACCGAAATTCTGGCGCTGACATCCGCACTGCAGCGCGAGGGTGCTTTGCGAAATAAATATAACCACTGCATCTATTCCTTTGATCCAGAAGATGGGAAAGTCCAGACTATCATGATGCGGATTCAGGACAGGAAGCAGGAAATCCGCATGGGTAAAACTCAGGCAGTGGACGCACAAGAAACCGCAAGCATCAGACAGTGTATAGAACGCTTACAAGACCTGAACCGTGGATTCTGGGCCTTGATCCATAAGTTTTCCTATCCAGCTTAGACATCATCATTTTGAATAGCCTCGAGCGTCGCGGTTCTGACGCAAACTTTTCGAAGCCAAATTAATCCTGCATTCTTGCCAAATTTAGGCAGCCAAGCTTACAAATTATTTGAATGGCGGAGGATGGTTTGATTGTCGAACCTGTCACTAAGCGGGTGTTTGCTGTGCATACAACGACTCATGTTATCTGGAGTGCCAGTACCGTGTTGGTGATGCTGTGGATGCCAAGCTTTCGATCTGCACTTTAGCCGAGTGCGGTAATTCGACGACGCCTGATAAACATGATGATACGGGAACAATCAGCGATAGGGCAGGATCGCCGGAAATTTATTAAAAGAAGTCGCATTGCCGTCGGTTTTTTGGGCAGATTACCGGCATTACACGTCTTCGCTTTCGGGCGGCGCGCGTTTTATCACGCCCATATCATGCAGGATCAGGAACATTGCAGGCGTCACGAACAGTGCCAAAATCGTTGCCGTGGTCAGGCCAAATGCAAGGCTGGCCACAATTGGCAGCAACAGCTGCGCCTGGGTGCTGGTTTCAAACAACAGCGGGCCCAGACCTGCAACGGTGGTCAGCGAGGTCAGGAAAATCGGGCGGAACCTGTCGCGCACCGCACCTTGTGCTGCGTCGATCAGTTCGGCACCATCGTTATAGCGTTCCTTGATAAAGGCAATCAGCAGGATGCTGTTGTTGACCACGATCCCTGCCAAGGTTGCCAAACCCACGAGGCTTGGCATCGAAATTTGCATCCCCATCAGCATATGGCCCCAGACCACCCCGACCAGACCCAACGGGATTGCGACGAAAACGGCAATCGGCTGCACAAAACTACGGAACTGGTAGGCAAGGATCAGATACACACCAGCCAGACCGATCAGCAAAAAGGTTTTCAGCGAGTTGCTGCTTTCCGAGGTGTCCTTACTTTCGCCAATGATAATCACATCAACATTGGGGCGTTTTTCAGCCAGCTGAGGTAGGAAATCAGCCTTCAAAGCTGTCATCAGCTCAACCGCATTGGCAATGGCCGGATTGATCGATCCCTCGACTGTCACCGTGCGCCGTCCGTCAATCCGCTGGATGCGGGCGTAACCGCGCCCCTGCGTTATGTCAGCTACAGCCGACAGTGGCACAAGGGTTCCGTCACCCGCCGCAATGCGCAAATCAAGCACATCATTGGCCGAGGCCCGGTCAGCGCCCTTGAGGCGAGCCAGAACGTCCAGACTGCCGTAACGGTCCTGAACCTCTAGCGTAGTGTCGCCGCGAAAGGCACGTCTGAGTTGACTTGCCAGACCTTGTGCCGTGACACCCAAAGCGCTGGCCGAAGCCGAGCGCAGGGTTACGACATATTCGGGTTTACCCGGCCGCAGGTCATCAATCACGTCACGCACACCGGCAAAGCCACGGAAAAATTTGCGCATCTCGACGGCGGTTGCCTTTAGCGCATCCAGATCGTCGCCCTGAAGGCGGATCGCAATCGGCTTACCACCGACGCCACGGTCCTTATCGGTAAAGCTCAAGGACGACATATCGGGCAGCGCACCCGTCAATTTTTTCCAACGCTCGACAATGGTTGATACATTTGTATTGCGATCCCCGGCCCGCAACAGGCTAGCGCTGACCGTGGCCAGATGCGATCCGACTTCATCCGCATCCGCATTTGTGCTGTAGGAAACGGTGACGTTGCGCACCAACGCATTGCCATCGGGCTGCTCAGGCGAAAGTTCCTTGTTCAGGACCTCCAGCGCCTCGACAACCTTGGCCACACGTTCTTCGGTGCGCCACAGGGGTGTGCCTTGGGGCAACAGCAGCCGCGCCTCGATGGTATCGCTTTCAAGCGACGGGAAGCTTTGGAACTTGATCTGCCCGCCAATTATCGGCGCAATCGACAGCAGGATCAGGAAACCGGAAATGCCCATCGTCAGATACCGGGCCTTGAGCGACAGCAACGACAAAGGCGC
>JAFLKA010000228.1 GCA_022712735.1 Marinosulfonomonas sp.
GAATCTCATCTTGCCAAACGGTAGTTAGTCCATTTATTTCAGTTGCACCTATGGGAATAGTAGGTAGAATAAGTTGTTGCATGAAGACACCTTCTTTCTGTGATTTTTGTGGTGAAAATAAAGAAAGAGATATATTGAAGCGCTGGCCTGTATTTCAGTGGCCACGGCCATGGCCCCCGCCTTGCCAGATCGGTAGGTCAACGCCACATCATAACCTTCTGCCGCGGCCATGCGTGCAACAGCCGCGCCGATGCCCGCACTTCCGCCAGTGATCAGGACGCATTTTGCCATCGCTTCTATCCCTTTATTCCGGTCCCAACAGCTGTTTTGCCATTGGGCAGCCATCATTGCCGCTGTCGCAATCTTTGATCATCATCGTCAGGGTTCGGGCCATCTGGGTCAACTCGTTTATCCGGCTTTGAACGGCTAAAAGATTGGCACTGGCGATCTTGTGAATGGCGTCACATTCAGCCACATCACCACCAATCAACCCCAGCATGTCGCGCACATCGGCCAATGCAAAACCAAGCGCACGGCAGCGGCGCACGAACCGCAGACGGTTGATGCCATCGGTATCATACAGACGACGACCCGAGGGCGAGCGGGACGGAAGGGGCAACAGGCCGCTGCGTTCATAATAGCGGATGGTTTCAATGGCGACGCCGCTTTGTCTCGAGGCTTCTCCGATGGGGTGCATGGATGCTCCAGTTCACGATATTGGGACTTGCATCTGTAGTAACTACAGATTGTAGGCTGAAATCCATGATCTGGAAAGGATAGAACATGGAGAATAACGGACATAGGCTGGCCAAGTATGGCGGCATATTGGGCGGAGGGGCGTTTATAACGGCAGCCTGCTGTTTCTTGCCGCTGATGTTGATGGCAGCCGGGGCGGGAACGGGGCTGGTGGCGCTGGTGGGCAAGGCGTCTGTGCTGGCTTTGCCGTTGATTGGCATATCCGCACTGTTTCTAGTCGCTGGCTGGTGGGTAGCAGTGCAGCGGCGGGCCCCGATGCGGGTGCGGTTCTGGTTGGGGGCAGGGACGATGTTTACGGTTTTAGCTGCATTGATAGTGATCAACGAAACCGCAGTGATCAATTATACATTGGAGAGAATATGATGGCTGACAAGATAACGATGGCGAGCAGGATTACCTGCACTGAATGTGGTTTCGCCAAAGACGAGATCATGCCCGAGGATTCCTGCCAATGGTTTTACGCCTGCACATCCTGCGGCGTGGTTCTAAAACCGAAGGCCGGGGATTGCTGTGTGTTTTGCTCCTATGCCACGGTGCCGTGCCCGCCTATTCAAGCGGGCGACGGGTGTTGTTAGCGGGGATTATCCCTCTAATATACGGCCAACCATTTCGCTGGTATCTGGCGAAAGGCCGTCCGTGGCGGCAATCCGTTCCAGTGCTGTTTTGATCAAGGCTTGGCGTTCGCTACTATAACGCCGCCATGTCTGGAATGCGGTCATCATCCGGGCTGTGGTTTGCGGGTTCACCGGGTCCAGTGCGATCAGCCAATCGGTCATTAGGCTGTAGGATGCGCCTGATGTGTCGTGAAATCCGGCGGCATTCATCGACAATGCACCGAATACGGCGCGGAACCGGTTCGGGTTGGTCATCTCGAAATCCGCGTGCCGTGTCAGGGCATCGGCGATCTGGGCGGCCTTTTCGGGCGCGGCAAGGCTGACCTGCACGCCAAACCATTTGTCGATCACCAAACGGTCGGTCGCCCATTGTTCATAGAATGCGGCCAGCTCGGCTTCGCCCGTATCGGCATCCAGCAGGCAGGCCAATGCGCCGAATTGTTGGGTCATGTCGGCGGCACCGGCATATTGCGTGCGGGCCGCAGCACCCCCATCCAGACGTGTGATCAGCGACAGAACCGCGCCTTGTAACGCGCGTTTTCCGACGGGCCCCGCATCGGGCGAATAGGGGGCGGGCACATGCATTTCGGCGTAAAGCCGTGGCAGGATGTCCTGCATATGCTGTGCCTTGGCCTGTTCCAGTGTTTGGGCAGCGCGGTAGATTTGCGCAGGGTCAGGCACGTGGCCTGCTTGGGCCAAAGTTTGCGCGATGTCGTCCTGACTGGGCGCGCGCAACATCAAGGCGCGGTATGCCGGATCAAGGTTGTCGTTGCGCACGACCTGCGCCAAGGCATCCAGATACAGCGCGTCGGGCGTGGCCCCCTGCGCGACCATACGCAGCATCAGATCCTTGCCCAAAACGCGTCCTGCTTCCCAGCGGTTAAACGGGTCTGTGTCATGCGCCAGCAGGAACGCGCGTTCCTCGTTACTGGTGTCGCGGCGCAGCACAACGGGGGCGGAAAACCCGCGCAGGATTGACGGGACAGGCTTGGCTGCCAGCCCCTCAAAGCTGAAACTTTGCGCGGTCTCGGTCATTTCCAGCACTGTGGTTTGTAGCACCTCGTCGCCGTTTTGGCCCAGCAGCCCGACTGCAATCGGCAACACCTGCGGCTGCTTCATCACCTGCCCCGGTGTGGGCGGGGTTTTTTGTTTGAAATGAAGGGTGTATGTGCCGTCCTTATAGTCATCCGTTACGGTCAGAATTGGTGTTCCGGCCTGCGAATACCAGCGCTTGAACTGGGTCAGGTCGCGGCCTGTGGTGTCCTCGAACACCTGCAACCAGTCCTCGATCGTGGCGGCGTCGCCGTCGTGGCGCTCGAAATACAAATCAAGCGCACGGGCGTAATCCGCATCCCCCACCAGACGCTTCAGCATGCCGATCACCTCGGCACCTTTCTCGTAAATCGTGGCGGTGTAGAAGTTGTTTATTTCAACGAAACTGGCGGGGCGAACGGCGTGCGCCAGCGGCCCCTGATCCTCGCGGAATTGGCGGCCGCGCAGTTGCAGCACATC
>JAFLKA010000467.1 GCA_022712735.1 Marinosulfonomonas sp.
TAACGGACGCCATGAAAGAAGCCATGCGCAACAAGGAAGCCGCACGGCTATCAACCTTGCGCCTGATCAACGCCGCAATCAAGGATCGTGACATTGCGTTGCGTGGAAACGGCGGTGGTGACGAGGGCGTTTCGGATGACGAAGTGCTTGGTATCCTTGGAAAAATGGTGAAGCAACGGCAAGAGAGCGCCAAGGCCTATGAAGAGGGTGCACGGCTGGAACTGGCCGAGAAGGAACGCGCCGAGATCGTGGTGATCGAGGATTACCTGCCAAAGCAGTTGAATGCGGATGAGACCTCGGAAGCGGTGCGTGCTGCGATTGCCAAGATCGGTGCAGAATCAATCCGCGATATGGGCAAAGTCATGGGCGAGCTGAAAGGCAAATACATGGGCCGGATGGATTTTGGTAGCGTCGGGCCGAAGGTAAAGGATTTGCTGGGCTAGGGCGAACCCGCTGCCCAGTGATGCCGATTTTGGGAAAACCGGAACGGGCTGCTAAACCTGCCGTTTCAACGTCAGTTTGCGGGATGTTTTATTTTGCGCCTGTAGTACCGCTAATTTACGGTCTGCATAGTCCAGTGCTTCGTCCAGCAGTGGCTTGATATCCGGATTCATCATCCCGCGACCAGTCGCCTTTTGATACATGGTATGAAGTGGGTTTGAGTTCACTTCGTTAATGACCGGGCCACGTGTTGTTATACATATGTCCCACCCCAGAACACCGTGATCAGGGAAAAGACTGTGTGCTGCAATTGCCAGGGATTTGCAGCTCTCCCACTCTGGAATTTGAAACCCCACAAGTGGCTTGCCGGTCGCAAGCGAGTTCACTTCTTCGGTGCGCTCCAAGCCAACCCCTATATGAAAATGGGTGACGATACCTGAGGCGGGATCAACCAGAGCACAGCCCCGTTTTTTGGAGGACGTCCAAAAATCGACATCACCGCCTTTTTTCGGCTGTTTCCACACAGCGTACGGGATTTTCACCCCGTTTGCTGTCTGAACGGTCAGGATACGAACGGGGGAAACTGTTTTGCCAACGATGGCCGAAATTTCCGGCGGCTGGACCAGCAGTTCCTGAAACAGGTAGCCCTTGCTGTAATTGGCCACGATCTCATCCGCCAGATCGCAGGCGCTAACCTGTCGACCATCCCCCAGCCTCACCTCGGAGCGGTCGGGCGATGTGGAAAGGATACTAATACATCCAAGACCACGGGAGCCATAAACCGGCTTTGCAAACATCGGGAGGTTTTTCTTGTCAGTTATGAAATCCGCAATATCGGCGGCTGATACCAAGGTCGGTAGTGAATTAAGACGTAAGGATTCAGAATAGACGGCTTTTGCGTCTGGTACGGAAAAGCCAAAACCTTGTAAGAGCTGCCCGAACATCAGCTTGTCCACAAGCAGATTTGCATGGGAGGTCAGTGTTTTTGGGGACAGGCGCTCGTTCAGGGTGCGGACCGTTTTGTAGGACAGGAACTCTTTTTTATCCCGAGCCGTTAGCGAGGGCCGGTAGAGTCTGTTTGTAAAATAATCCCCGGGGTGAAGCTTGTTTTTGCCAAAGGCCAAGCGCAGCATCGAAAACACTTGTGAATACAGCCCGACATTAAATTCAGCCCGAACTTTTTGCATCACACTGATGTAGTCAATATTCTCAACCGGCTTGTCGCAAACCAGAATCCGAGGCGCAGGGGCCGTTTTGCTCATCAACACAGGAGTTCACCCACAGCTAAAGCGCTCCCCCTAAGAAATGTCAGGGGAAGCACAAGAAACCAAGTTTTTATAGGTTATTCTACTTACTTTTCGTTTATAGGAACAGAACCACCGCCACCAGATGCTGCTGCAGCCAGAAATAAAAGCAGAAGGATTGGAATAAGCAACCCACCACCAGAGCTGCCTGTTGCAGCCTCGACCACTTCTGGTTCCATCATTGGTTCAACCAGATTTCCCGCAGATAGTTTGGTTGCAAATAGTGATGCAAATGTTGCCGCTATAATTTTTTTCATTGTACCCCTCCAAAGCTGAAATTGTTCAGCAAATATTGTTTTATCATCGTACTGCGAACATATTAGTTTATAAGCCGGAAAGCAATATATAGTGGTTGGGTGCATATTGTTATCTATAGAATCGACATGACCACCGTTCGCTCTGGCTGCTCTGGGCTTGGCCTATGGATATTTACGCGCCGATTTGGCCACCCCAAGCTTGCCGCCGTTCTTGCGCACTTGTGCCGTGGCGGTCCAGACGTATGTATGGCGGCCGCTGGGCGGGCAGGGGGATTTGTATTTGAACGCGCCAGGTTCAATAACGGATTGTCCAGTATAGGCCACAACACCGCCGCCGTGGTTATAACCGCGTGCATCCCGATCCACCATTTTGAAGCGGATGTATTTGGTGCCTGCGGGCACGTCTGCCAGTAAAAAACGCGGGTTTAGGTTCAGGAACGGTTTGCCGTTGGTGCAGCGCTTTAGCCCCCTCCAGTCAAAGCTGATTTCAAAGGCCTGAGCCATCGGGGCCGTCAGGGCGAGTGTGGCGGTGACGGCGATTGTTGAAAAAATATGTCGCATAAAAAAACCTCGGATAAATAAATGAATGAGGGCGGTATAACTTATTTTGGCAATCTCGCCAATATGTCCTGCAACTCGGCCAACAAAAGCTTGCGCTCGTCCACACTTAGAAACGCGCCGATTTCCACCTCGCGGTTGTTACCCCGCAGGGTGATGTAATTTTCAACAGGGCCGGATTTCGGGTGCATTTTGACCTCGACCCAATAGGGGTTCGCGTCCCAAGCTTGCGGTTTTCCGCGCGGGTTCTGGCGGGTCAGTTCCATATGGTCAGGCCAGATGGACAGGGTTTCAAGGATCATGCCGTCCTTGTAACTGCGCTCAAGGAAATACCAGATCGCGGCCACCGCAGCAGCCAGAAACGGCAGCATGAACCACAGGTATTTGGTGCCGAGCAACGCCAGCAGCGGGATGCAGATCAGGGCGGCGGTCAGACCAATGAACCAGACGAAACCACGGCGCGGCAAGGATCGGTAGGGCCACAGGGTAAGCCGGTGCAGGGGCGGGTTTTGGCCGCTGGTGGGTTGGGTCCACTCGAAGGGCACCGGGTTATACGCCCCCATTTGCGGAGCGTTGCTTGGCCCAGAACGCCCATAACAACAGGCCGAGAAGCAGCAGGATTGATATAGCGGACATTGAATTGCCGAGTTTGGTGACAGAGTGCCAGAAAGCTGAGGGAACGCGGGGTGTGCCCTCGTTTATAATTGCCTTCATATGGGCAATCGTCCACCCCATCGGCAGGATCGAGATCAGCGCTCCGATGTGCAGCAGCCAGAACTGGGACGAGGTTATTATGACCGGAACTCTGGGGCGTATGTATGCGATGCCCACGTGGATCAGACCGGATACACCATATACGATTGCATAAATCCTGTAGTAATTCGGCGTATCAATCCCTGTAAAATCTCTATCGAGATAGGCGCTGTCGACTGCAAGCCGGAATACAACGAATGGGTCGTGTGCAAAGTAGGCCATAATGGCGAGCGCAATTGTTGCCGCGCTATACAGCAGGGCCGCGCGCCATTTGGCGGCCAATCCAAGGCGGGCGCCAATGATCAGCCCGATCAACGGGATCATGATCCAGAGCAATATGTAGAGCGATAGAACCAGCATTTATCTGCCTTAACTGAAACGGGGCCGCGGCATTAAACCGAGGCCCCGCCTGTGTTTTCAAATCGGATCAAGCCAACCTAATGGTTATGCTGCTTGTCCCACTCTTCTTGCTTGGCAAGAATTTCGAACGTGTGCTCGGGTGGCGGGGATGGCAGGGACCATTCCAGCGTATCGGCATATTCGTTCCAGTAGTTGTCTTGCGTAACCTTTTTACCGGCCAGCAGGGTGTAGAATACGATGCCGATAAAGAACACGAAGGATGCGAACCCTAGGAACGCACCCCAAGACGACAGGTAGTTCCAGTAGGCGAAGGCTTCCGGATAGTCGATATAGCGGCGCGGCATACCTTGGC
Source organism: Marinosulfonomonas sp. (assembly GCA_022712735.1). The sequence goes on from JAFLKA010000467.1 coordinate 4,026, forward strand.
GACCCAGAAAATGCTGCGGGAAGAAGGTCAGGTTGGTGCCGATGAAGAACGTCCAGAAGTGCAGTTTACCGGCCCATTCAGGATACTGGCGACCCGACATTTTTCCGATCCAGAAATAGACACCGGCAAAGATGGCAAACGCGGCCCCCAGCGACATCACATAGTGGAAGTGCGCCACCACATAGTAGGTATCGTGATAGGCACGGTCCAGACCAGGTTGGCTAAGCACAACGCCGGTCACACCACCAACAGTGAACAGGAACAAGAAGCCCATGGCAAACAGCATTGGTGTCTCGAAACTGACTGATCCGCCCCACATGGTGGCGATCCATGAGAAGATCTTGATGCCCGTGGGCACCGCGATAACCATCGTGGCCAGCATGAAGTAGCTTTGCTGCGACAGGCTCATCCCGACCGTATACATGTGGTGCGCCCAGACAACGAAGCCCAGAACACCGATGGCGACCAGCGCGTAAACCATTGGCAGATAGCCAAACACAGGTTTGCGAGAGAAGGTAGCGATCACGTGGCTGATAATGCCAAACCCGGGCAGGATGATCATGTAGACTTCGGGGTGACCAAAGAACCACAGAATATGCTGATACAGGATCGGATCACCGCCACCGGCAGGATCAAAGAAGGTTGGGCCAAAGTTACGGTCGGTCAGCAGCATAGTGATACCACCCGCCAGAACCGGCAGCGACAGCAGGATTAGCCACGCAGTGATAAAGATCGACCATGCAAACAGCGGCACTTTGTGCAGGGTCATCCCCGGTGTGCGCATGTTCAGGAAGGTGGTGATCATGTTGATCGCGCCAAGGATGCTTGATGCACCGGACAGGTGAACCGCAAAGATCGCCAGATCCATCGAGATACCGGCCTCGGTTGTCGAGAGCGGCGGGTAAAGCACCCAGCCAACGCCGGAACCCATCTGGCCATTACCACCCGGGGCAAGCAGTGATGCAACCCCCAGCGAGGTACCAGCCACATACATCCAGAATGAAAGGTTGTTCATCCGCGGGAACGCCATGTCAGGCGCGCCAATGTGCAGCGGCATGAAGTAGTTGCCAAAGCCGCCGAACAGGGCGGGGATAACGACAAAGAACATCATCAGAACGCCGTGATAGGTGATCATCACGTTCCAGAGGTGCCCGTTCGGGGTACATTCGGCGGCGGAATCGGCAATGAAGCGCGCGCCTTCAAGGCACATGTACTGCACGCCGGGTTCCATAAGCTCCAACCGCATGTAAACGGTGAACAGAACCGAGATAAACCCGACTGCCCCTGCGGTGAAAAGGTATAGAATACCGATGTCTTTGTGATTTGTTGACATGAACCAGCGGGTAAAGAAACCCTTTTTGCTGTGCCCATCATGGCCGTGGATAGCTGCGTCCGCCATGAACATACTCCCTGTTTTTATTTTTAATCGACCGCAAGAGGTTGGCCCTATTGCAGTGTGTCCCACACTTCTTTTAGGGGGGGATTTGACCTAGATCAATATCAGGATGGGCGATGTTGGTGTGTTTCATGCAATTATCTGCATAAAACCTGTGGATAGCTTGTGAAACGGCGTAAAAATGCCGCGAAAGGATGGTTCCCCTCGCGGCATTTATGATTCTTGTTATCCGGCAGGATTTTGATCTGGATCAAAACCCGAGGGCCCGTGGGGCTGGTTCCGGTTTAGAGCAGATCCAATCCAATAGAATTCACCCGCCACCCCGAACGCCTTTGCTTTTGCAAACGCTGCCTCGGGGTGGCGGGTGAATACATGGTTTTAATTAGATTGGATGCGCTCTAGTTAGACGCCTCGGCTTCGGTCGCTTCGCCTTCAGCGGCTTCCATTTCCATTGCTGGAGAAACGCTCGCCAAATAGGCTGCAATATCTTCGCCACCTTTTTTCAAACGAAAGCTCATCGAGCTTTTCGCGCCGCCGTCATCCAGATATTCCCGCAGGAACACCTTGGGGTCGGTCACATATTTTGCAATCAGTTCTTCGTCCCAGACCAGACCGGCTTCAGCAGCGGCGACAAGGGATTTACCATATCTGAAACCTTCAACAGCGCCAGCAGCGCGGCCGATGATGCCATACAGGTTCGGGCCGGTTTTGCCGCCTTTGAAAATCACGTCGTCGCCATTGACGACCATGTGACAGGCTTTGCATTTTTTGAACAGCTTTTCGCCAGCGGCGACATCGCCTTCGGCCAAAGCAGGGGTTGCAGTGCCAAGAGCAGCAAGAATGGCAAGTGTGCGTATGGATGTCATAGTAACCTCGTTGGTTTTGGATTCGCGTCACTCGCAGAATATAGGAAAACATACGGGAATTGAAAGGCGATGAAGCCATGTCGCGACTAATGGCGCGTTATTGCCCGAAAATCTTTGCAAAGCTGTGCTTTAGGGCAACATCCACATCAGGCATCGTTACCGGCAGGCCCAGATCAACCAGACTGGTCACCCCGTGCTGGGTGATACCGCAGGGGATGATGCCGCTGTAATGCTCTAACTCGGGCTCTACATTGATCGAAATCCCGTGAAAGCTGACCCATTTGCGCAAGCGCACCCCGATGGCGGCGATTTTATCCTCGTGCGGAGTACCGTCTGGATTTAGCGGTTTGTCATTACGGACAACCCAGACGCCAACGCGGCCTTCCCGGCGCTCGCCTTTGACATTGAACTGGTCCAGCGTGCCGATCACCCAATCTTCCAGTTGGTGGACAAACTGGCGCACATCGCGGCCCCGCGCACCCACATCCAGCATGGCATAGGCCACCCGCTGGCCCGGCCCGTGGTAGGTATACTGGCCACCGCGTTTGGAGGTGTAGACAGGAAAGCGGTCAGGATCGGTTAGATCGGCCGCTTTGGCGCTGGTGCCGGCGGTATATAGCGGCGGGTGTTCAACCAGCCAGATCGCCTCGCCCATGGTGCCCGCCACAATGCCTGCCGCGCGGGCCTCCATTTCCAAAACGGCCACGTCGTAATCTGTCAGTCCGGTGGATGTGATCCATTCTACCATTGTGTGCGCCTGCGTGCTGTAACTGCTTTGTCTGTCGCACTGTGGGCGGGGCTTGTCAAAGGGGGAACGGGCAGCACTTTTTCTCTTCACATCCTATGGCGGTTTCGCTATACGCCGCCTTGCTTACCAGATCACGTGCGGTCGTGGCGGAATGGTAGACGCGCAGCGTTGAGGTCGCTGTGGGGTAACACCCGTGAGAGTTCGAGTCTCTCCGACCGCACCATTTTTCTATCTCACGGCGCAAAGCGCCTCCGATGGGCGGGCTGGCCGCCCGAAGCGCCGTCGCGCTTTTGGGTCTTGTTTCTGATTAAAACCGAAGTGACAGACAGGACATGCCGCCATCCAGTTTGGCGCATTCGCGGTTGTCGATTTCCCTGACCTCATAACCACTTTCACGCAACCGTTTGGTTGTCGCGGGGAACCCTGCGGCCATAATCACCAACTGGTTAAAGCGGATGGCGTTGGCGGCGGCCTCTTCATCAGGGGCGGTGTAAATCACGTTATAATCGGTGAAACACCCCGAGGCGGCCAGCCGCTGGGTTGATAGGATCGTGTCTGTGTCCAGCAGGGAACAATCGGTTTTGAAATGCAGCACATCGGCGGGGATGGTAATGGTGCGCACGGTATAGCCCCAATCGCTGACCAATTCGGCAAGTTCATCCACACCGGCCTGATTGGTGCGGTCCGACAGGCCGACCAGTATCTCGCGGGAGGTGACCAGAATGTCGCCGCC
>JAFLKA010000359.1 GCA_022712735.1 Marinosulfonomonas sp.
CAGATTGAATACGCGACGTACGGCTAACGCGAATGTCTGGCTATGCCACTCATCCGCCATACATTCACAAATTGTATTGTGTCATCCGGTTTGGCGCGCCTATAGTCAGGTTCCCAAACCCCAGCGAGGCGCGCGATGACCCTGATCAAACCCACCCGACGTGATATTTTGAAACTGGCCGCAATGGCCCCTGCAATGGCGTTCCCGCTGGCGGCGCGCGCACAGGTGGGACCGCCGACAGATGGCAACCCTGCGCATTTCAGCTTCACCATTGGTGAGGCGCGGCTGACGGTCATTTCGGACGGGTATTTCACCACTTCGGTCAGTGGTATCGGCATTAATACTGACCCCGCCGAGGTGCAGGCGTTTATGGCCAGTCATTATCAGCCGACCGATATTGGCTATGCCCATACCAACCACCTGTATATCGAAATTGGCGATGCCAAGGTGCTGGTCGATGTGGGATCGGGCAGTCGGTTTTTCGAAACCACAGGTCGTCTTATGGACAATCTGGAAACCGCAGGGATTGATCCACAAGCGGTGACCCATGTGGTGATGACCCATGCGCACCCTGACCACATTCTGGGCATCCGCGATGATTTTGACGAGGCGATTATACCGGATGCGGAATATATCATTGGTGCGGTCGAGCATGATTACTGGATGCAGGATGATCTGGTCAATCAGGTCGAGCCAGAGGATCAGCAGTTTGTGCTGGCGGCGGTGAATTCGATCACAGCGGACGGGGTGGACTGGGTGCTGGCCCAAGATGGCCACGAAGTGGTGCCGGGGGTTTCGCTGGTGCATACGCCGGGGCACACGTTGGGGCATATGTCGGTTCGGTTGGACAGTGGTGGTAAATCGCTGATCGCGCTGGGCGATTGTTTGACCAACGCGCACGCCAATTTCGCACGACCTGACTGGTTGATCGGGCGGGATCACGACAAGGAAATGGCGGCAGCGACGCGCACGCGGGTGCTGGATATGGCAGCGGCGGACCGGATTGCGGTGCTGGGCTATCACTTCCCGTTCCCGGGGATTGGCCATGTGAAACGCGATGGTGATGCGTTCCAGTTTGTTCCGGCGTTGTGGCAGTTTTAGAAATCACGCATCTCCAACGAAAAGGGCGCCAACCCGGCGCCCTTTTGTTTGGTATAATGATTTGGCTTAATCAGCCCAGCTAACCCCCGTCAGGTCATTGGCCTGCGTTGGCGAGTTCGCCCACAGCCCCTGAATTTTCGCATTCGCAACACCTGTTTTAGCCAGCTGGAACAGGTAGCCGTTGACGTATTCCGACGCGATCATTTTCTGTGCGTCGGCCTGAATGGTCATGCGCTCTGCCGGATCGGTAGCAAGGTTCAGCTTGTCCATCAACGCTTGAAAAGCGGCACTGTCATACTGGAAATAGTAATCAGGTCGCGCGTAGATGTTGATGTCGGCGGGCTCGGTATGGCTGACAATGGTCAGGTCAAAATCCTTGCCTTTGAACACCTGTTCAATCCATTGCGCCCATTCCAGATTGGAAATCTCGGCTTCAATCCCGACGGCCCGCAGTTGTGCTGCAATGATCTCGCCACCACGTCGCGCATAGGCGGGCGGGGGCAACATCAGGCGCAGTTTCAGGTCCTCTTGACCCGCTTCTGCCAGCAGCTTTTTAGCAAGCTCGGGATCATACGCCGACATGCCGGTCAGATCCACATAGGCCGGATTATGCGGCGCAAAGTGGCTGCCGATTGGCGTGCCGTAACCCGACATAGCGCCGTCAATGATTTCCTGACGGTTGATCGCATGGGCAATCGCCTCGCGGACTTTCACATCCGACAATGGGCCGGATTTGTTGTTGATCGACAGGATGGTTTCGCCCTCGGTCGAGCCAACGATCACGGTGAAGCGTGGGTCATTGTCAAACTGCGACAGGGTTTCGGGGGCGGGGAAATTAGGGAACGCGTCAACGTCACCGGCCATCACCGCCGCAAAGGCCGCGTTCGGGTCCGAGATGAATTTGAACGTCGCCTTGGACAGCGCAGGTGCTTCGCCCCAATAGGCATCGTTACGTTCCAGATCAACACGGTCGCCCTGCACCCAGTTGGCAAATTTGAACGGGCCGGTGCCGATGGGTTTGGTGGCCGCATCCGCGATGCTTTCCTCGCCGACAATCACCGCATCGCCCCATGCCATGTTGAACGGGAAACTGCCGTTTGGATCAGTGAGCATTACAGTCACGGTTGTTGCATCCGTAGCTTCAACGCTGACAATGCCCTTGAATAGGGCCTTTTGCGCGTTGGTCGAATCCTCGGCGCGGGCGCGGTTCAGCGAGAACACCACATCATCGGCGTTCATGTCTGTGCCGTCGTGGAATTTTACACCCGATTGCAAATGAAACGTATAGGTCTTGCCGTCATCGGACACGTCCCAGCTGCTGGCCAATGCGGGTAGAACGGCCCCATCAGAACCAAAGCGGGTCAGCCCCTCGAACACATTGGCGTAAACCACTTCGTCAATCGCGGCAGCGGCACCGCCTGTCGGGTCAAGGTTCGGTGGCTCAAGCACCATGCCGATGGTAATCGTGTCTTGCGCAGCGAGCGCTGCACCAGCGGTAAGCGCAAGTGCTGCGACGGTCATTTTCAGGCGGTTAAACATCTGATTCTCCCTATGTAATTATCGGTAGCTTAATGCGGCAACAGCAGCTCTGCCAAGGCCAAAGCCATGACCTGCCCACTATCGACCATATCCTGCACCGCGATCCATTCGTCCGGTTGATGCGCAAGGTCCAGAATGCCCGGCCCGTATGCGATACAGTTTTTCAGTTTGCCGATGCGGTCGATGTGTTTTTGGTCATAAGTGCCAGGGGACACCACGAATTCGGGCGGTTGGCCCAACACCCGTTCAATCGCGCGGGCGACGGTTTGCACCACCGGGGCGTCCTCAGAGGTCATGGTGGGCTGGACCTCGAACAGGTCGCGGATTTCATATTCAAAATCGGGGCGCTCGGCTTTGATTTTCTCCAGCATCTGCGCGACTTCGGACTTCACTTGCGTAATGTCTTCTTCAATCAAAAACCGCCGGTCGATGATGATGCGGCAACGGTCCGGCACGCAGGGGGCGGGTAGACCGGTGTAGTCGGGGTCTTGTTCAACGGCCCCGCCATGGATCGAATTGATGTTCAAGGTAGACTGTTTGGCCCCGTCCGGCACCACCGGCATATCGGTGTGTTTGGTGGCGAGTAACGGGAACAGATGCGCTTCCATTTCCTCCAGCACCGCCCCCATGTGCCGAACGGCACAATCGCCAAGAAACGGCATCGAGCCATGTGCGATACGACCTTTGGTTTCGATTTCGGCCCACCAGACACCGCGATGGCCCAGACAAATGCGGTCCTTGTTCAGCGGTTCGGGGATGATCACATGCTGCACGCGGTCGGGGTTGAAATACCCCTTTTCGGCCAGATAGGCGACGCCGCCGTAACCACCGGATTCCTCGTCCGCAGTGGCGCTGATTTCGATTGCGCCGTGGTAGTCAGGACAAATGGCGATGAACGCCTCGGCGGCGATGATCGAGGTCGCCAGTCCACCCTTCATATCACACGCCCCGCGGCCATAAATCTTGCCATCGTCCAGCTCGCCACCAAACGGATCGCGGGTCCAGCCATGGCCGACTTCGACCACATCATGGTGGCTGTTGAAATGCACACATTCGCCGGTATGCGCGCCCTCATGGCGGGCAATCAGGTTCCAGCGCGGGTATTCGTCGCTGTCGGCAATCGCCCCCTCGGCGCGGATCAGTTCAATTTTGAAACCGGATTGGCCCAGACGTTCAGCCAGAAACGTGCAAATCTCGCGATACCTCAGACCCGGCGGGTTTAGGGTGGGGATGTGGATCAGCTGTTGGGTCAGTTCAATCAACGCGTCGCGGCGGGTCTCAATTTCTTTGATGAGTCGGTCTGATGTTGTTATATTCATACCATAAATCTAACGCCCCCGCCTAAAGGCGGCAATGCAACAAATGACGAAAACGGGATGTTACCGCTTTGAAAATTCAGGTAAGAACACCCATATATCGGTTATTGTATTCATAATTAAGGAGCCAAAATGGCCAATTTCGACGCCCAGATTAGAGAATCCCAAGAGCAGGTTGCTGCCGCACAAAGCAAAATTTCAGACATCACCAGCCG
>JAFLKA010000064.1 GCA_022712735.1 Marinosulfonomonas sp.
ATATGAACGAATACACCGTAAAGAACCGCCTAAACCCGCAAAGCATCGATAGCGAAAGCCGCAAGGCCACATTTGTGGGGCTGGAAGCCTATGAAGCTGAGGGCGGCACCATCACCCGTGACCTGTTCGAAGACGAGGTTTTACTCCACAACCCAGACATCATTGAGCGTCTGTTTGCCGAAAAGCTGCAAGCCGCCGCCGCTGCCTTCAAAGAGGCCGAGGGTTGGGCATGGGTGACGTTTTCCGAGGAAAGTTCTCTCTATTGGTATGAGTTGCAGGAGCAAAATGGTTTTGCCCGTGTCTACAAGGTTGAGGCTGTTCTGGACGAGGAGCAGGTCGCACGGCATGACGTCCTGCGGGAACTCTATGATCACGACACCCTTGAAGAAAAAGAAGGGTTTGAGCTGGCCGCGCTGGAAGCGGTTGTCGAAGGAGATTACATCTCCGCTCAGAAAGCCATTGCGGGGGCCATCGTCTATGTCGATCACAGCGGGGTGCTGCAATCGGTTCGCGGATTGATTGATGCCGACGATCAGGAAGAAGCCGTGGTCGCGGGCATCTTGGAAGAGAGCAAGCATTCCCTAAGCCAACAGGCCGTCGCGCCAAAGGTCGCGTTTTCGCAAAAATTCATTGAGGACATGCGGGCCATCCGTTTGGCAGCGGTACAGACAGCTTTGCTTGATAAGCCAGAGTTTGTTCTCGATCTGCTGGCCTTCTGCCTCTCTCCCGCATCTGGCTATTACAACGACACCCTTGCATTGCAGTTTAACCATGAGAAGAATGCGCCCAGCATTGATGATGCCTTTGCCTTGCACGCCCGTCTGGGAGGTGAGCGTTCTGACAAGGAAGAAGCTGCCAGAGACAAATTGCGTGAGCAAGCGCATGGCGAGTCTGGCAAGGCCTTCAAAGCCTTCCGCGCCATGGGTAAAAAGACCCGCAATGCGCAGATCACTGAAAGCTTTGCCCGTGCCTTTAAGGTGCAAGCGCCAGACTTTATGGCAGAGATCGAGACCGAGGCAGGATCAGATGTGCGCTCCATCTGGACGCCAAACGCTGCCAACTGTTTCAAGCGCATGAAGGGCCATCAGCTGGAAACCCTGTTCATGTCCTTGCTGGACCTCGCACCCAGCAGTTCGTCGTTCAAAGGGTTCAGCAAATCCAAGAAAGGTGAGAAGGACGCCATCCTTGAAGCTCTGTTCAATGACCCAACCGCCCGGAAGGTGCGCGGCGTCACAGCCGAGCAGAAGGCGCGGATTGATGCGTGGGTGCCAGAGTGCATGTAAGCAGTTAAACGCAGAGGGCGGGATAACGCCGCCCCCCTGCCCTACATCCATGTGGTGATGGTAAACTTGCCCCCGCGCATAATTTGCGGGGGTCTTTTTGCTCTTTGGGCCAAAGAAAGTCAGCCTCACATTAACATAAGACGGGCGAGCTTGTTCTAAACACCGGCCCATTCAGCAATCATGCGAACATAGCGGCGCACACCATCCTGACGGATATTCTGGGTTGGCTCCAAAAGCGCATTTTGCAAGCCAGAAACCAGCATTGGCCCCTTCTCGACACTTGTTCTCACATATTCAAGCGCAGCCATTAAATCCCTGTCACTGACATCGCGGTCTACGCAGTCTTCGGCCGCTTTGCTCAGCACGGCCATGACCTTAGAGAGCTTATCGCGCTCTAAAAGTTCTTCGGACCACGCGCCGCCAAAGGCGACGTTGGCAAGATGTTTCTTGCGTTCAACCATGAGAACAAAATAAGAACATTTGTAATCTAAATACAAGATGGAAATCTGTCCCAGCATGGTGTTTCGCACGCTCTACATTGATATGAATAGTTTTTTTGCCTCTGTAGAGCAGCAAGAAGACCCGTCTTTGCGTGGTCGACCCGTTGGCATTACCGCCATTGCGGCAGAATCAGGCGCTGTGGTTGCTGCGAGCTACGAGGCCAAGGCATTTGGCGTTAAAGTGGGCACACGGGTCTATGATGCCAAGCGCATGTGCCCGGGCATTGTGTTTCGCCAAAGTCGCCATCGCCTCTATGTGCGGGTGAACCAAAAAATCGCCGCAGTTTTGGATGAAATGGGCGAATTGGAGCGCATCCGCTCGATTGATGAGTTTCAGGTGGCGCTTGGCGGCACAACTGGTGAGCTGGAAGGCGCGATGGATCTCGCACGCCGTATGAAAGCGGCCATTCGGGAACGTGTTGGATCAGAGCTGCGCTGCTCGGTTGGCATAGGCCCAAACCAACTGTTGGCTAAGATTGCGGGTAAGCTGCAAAAACCAGATGGGCTGCAATGGCTTTCTCCGGAAAATATGCCTGATCGCCTCAGTCATCTTCAGCTTGATGATCTGCCGGGGATTTCTCGCGGCATTAAAACCAAGCTGAACAAAGCGATGATCTGGAATATCCCGTCGCTTTATGCGCTCGATCCGCGCCATGCCCGCCTGATTTGGCACTCTGTTGAGGGAGAGCGGTTTGTGCGCGCCTTACAGGGCGAGGACATCCCTCTCGGAGAAACACAGCGCAATGGCTATGGCAACTCCAAGGTGCTGGCCCCGAAATACAGGCGTCCAGATCAGGCAAGGCTGGTCGGGCGTTGGCTCACGGAAAAAGCAACCGAACGGATGCGTCGCGATGATTTCTGCGCGCAGCGTTTTACGCTCCACATTCGTATTATGCCAAAAGGCGGTTGGGCAAAATCACAGTCAGTGAATGCGTCTCAGGACACTCAAATTATGCTCAATATCTTTGAAAACCTGTGGCGCAAAATGCTGATAATTCAGCCAAACGTAATAGGCTCTGTCAGTGTGCAGCTAAGTGATGTTCTGCCCCTATCACAACGCTCAGGTGAATTGTTCCTGCCACTTGAACCCGCCGCGCAGAACCGTAATGAAAAGCTGTCAGCCGTTGTTGATCGGATCAATCACCGCTACAAATCCCGCGTTATTACTTTTGGGCGGCAACAGGATCACCCAGGGTTTTTTGAGAATGGGTGAGTGGGTTTTGGTTGCTTAATAGGACTATCTCCTACTACTCGCAAAGACGGCCCTTGCGGACATCCACCGCCCTATCTATCGCCGCGGTGCAGCTTCCTAATAGCCGACGTTCGCTCGCGCAACAAACCCTTGGCTGACGCGCTGGATTAGCCTTACAAGGAAACAATCAGAATGCCGCAATAGATTTGCCGCGACCACGAGATAGGAGGTCCGACCATGGTAGAGCCAGAAACATTTACCTTCCTTGCGGAACTCAAATTGAACAACCGCAAAACTTGGGTGGATGAACACCGCGAGGAACGCGACGACGCGATGCGCAATTTCATTGGTATCGCGATAACGCTGCACGACTATTCTGACCGGTATGATCCCTTCGTCGCTGAATCGCGGAGTAAACCAAAACAAAGCTACACCAAGTTTTTTCAGGAACCGCGAGATCGCGTTGGCCCTGGACTGTACCGCACGGGCATCGACGTTTTCGCCAATGCCGGTCAGCCCACAGAAGACTTTGGATACTACCTCCATATTGAGCCGGGAAATTGTCATGCAGGTGCGGCGTTGTTCCAGCCGTCCAAGCCCGCTCTCGCACGGTTGCAGGCGCGTTTGGTCGATAACCCCGAGGGGTTAAAGGACGTTTTGACCTATCCTGAGTTTATGGCGACTTTCCCGGATGGCATCGTCACACGAAAGGCGTTGACCGTTGTGCCCGAAGGATTTTCTGATCGCGATCCCGCAGCGGCCTATCTAAAGATGGTCGGCTTGGGGTGTCGCAAAGACCTGCCGGACGCGGATCTGCTCGACGACGCATTAATTGACCAGCTCATCGAGGTATTCCGTACCGCCAGCGCACTGGTACGCTATTTTGAGTGACTGCGAGACCGTGTATTATGATAGCTCTGACACAATAATAAGGTAGATGACATCAATGGCCGAACGTTACGAACGCCACCGCCAAGCGTGGACACATGAGGAGATTCAAAAGCTGCATATGCTGGTGACAAAGGGGATGAGCCTAAAGGCTGTCGCTAAAGCTCTCTCGCGTTCGGAGGAATCGACTAAGAATAGAGCAAAACAAGACAAGCTGAAAATTAAAAAAATGCGCTGACCCCCTGTGCTCGTCCAGTGAACACCAAATGGTGGGAAAACGACGCGACCCTATTGCAGCACAGTGCAAATTTCGACGCAAACGGCCCCTATGTCTCAGCTCTATCTGCAAACAAGGAGCGTTGCTTTTTCCTCATGTAAGTCCAAGCAATAAACCGACTTGTTTTTTGCCCCTGTGCCATTCCGACGACTTTAAAATCAGCAACCCTGGCTTTTCCTAAAATTTTGTAGAGTGGCCGGAGGTTATCTTTTTTCGACACTAACGAGGTAAACCACAGGCACTGGTCGGCGAACTCTATGCTCTGTTCAACC
>JAFLKA010000065.1 GCA_022712735.1 Marinosulfonomonas sp.
GGTGACGGCGGTGACGCTGGTGCAGGAGCAGCAGCTGGCGCATTGGCTGGTGGCCTCGGTGTCGGACTTGGCTTGATTGGCCTTGGTCTGGGTGTCGGCGTTGCAGGTGCTGGTGCACATGCTGGTGCTGGTGCTGGTGACGGCAGCCTGGGCGGCAATGCTGCAGGTGCAAACGCATCAACAGCTGGCGACGCATACGGCGGCCAATCTCTAACCGGTGCTACAAGTGCCAATGGCGGCGACGGCGGTGCAGGCGGCTCGGCTTGGACTGGTGCCGGTGGTAACGGCACAGCTGGCGGCAGCTGGGGTTCTGGTAACGGGGACGATGGCTATGTCAACGCTTCGACTGCAGCTTCGGCCGCGGCAGAAGTCGACACCACTGCGTTCAACCAGAACATCGTGATGGGTGCCAATGTTCTTGGCAACTCGGTCGACATGACGGTTGTTGGCGGTTCGCTGACATCCTCGTTGATCGGCGACGACGACATGAGCAGCTAACGCCAGCTACCTAAAACAAAGATCTGCGCGGTGTTTGGCCGCGCAGATCATAGTCGGCGAATTGCAGCAAGTATTTCATCATAGTGGCCATAGGCAAGCCGCGCTTTGACCTCAATTTATGCAGGATCACGCAAATGCCCTTAGATGACAAAACCGAAATTATGGCCCATTTCATCGGCGCCTTCGAGATGACAACCGAAGCCACGAGGATGCGCAGTGACTATGACAAGTTTCGGGCCGAAGCCAAAAAAGCGGACGGTCCCGGCGATCTTCTGAACGTCAAAATTCAGGTTACCAGCCCTTTAGCCAACGGTGAGCTCAACGACAAACTGAATGTACCGGAGTTTACCAAATCCACAGCATCTAAAGCATCGACCTTCCCGCATTCAGGGGCAGTTCCACATGGCATAAATTTCCAGACGGTCCCATTAGGAACGCTTCCAAACCTCCCCCTGTCCGGCCTGCTTACACCTTTGGGCAGCGTCACGGGGGTTCGTATGACTTTAGAGCCGCCAGCGTCAGTGGCGACGATAAACCTTCAACAAAACAGATTAGACGACAGCGATATATTCCAGAACATTGATTTGGGGATCAGCTTTAACGATATAACGATTTACCAAGATGCCTTGGCTGATCTTGTTGTGACGGCGGACGCGCTTCAGGTCGCCTCTATACCAGGCTTTCCCGCCAATGAAGCGGCTATATCACAAGACGCCATTGTGTTGGTCAAAACACTAGCCGATGCAGAGACACCCGATATCGATGGTGCGACAATGCACATGTTCCACGGCGCGGCTGCCTATGGGGGCATTGAAAATGGCGTTCAGGTCGAGGCGGCATCGGCATATACCGATGCGCTCCCTGCGGCGCGGATTAAGGTGAATGAGGGTCAAGAAGCAGATGCTGCCGATGATGACGAAGAAACCCACGACCTGAACACCGGCATGAATACATTGATAAACCAGACCAGCATATCGTCATTTTGGCTGGATGCGCCGGTGATTGTTGTGATGGGGGATTACGTTTCCTTTAACGCAATCAGTCAGGTCAACGTATACAACGATTTCGACACCACCTCATTGGCAACGGAAAATGTGTTTGGAGACACCACTCACGCAATCAACTCAGCTGCAATCACGGCCGTTGCCAATGCTGTGGTCGAAACCGGTTATAGCGGTGGCCCTGCGCATGTTCTTGTGACCCGGATTGAAGGGAACGTGATTAACTTCAACCACGTCCAGCAGTTTAATTTCGCCTATGACAACGATGTGGTCAGCGTTACCTTCACCGCGTCGGAAACCTATCTGCAATTGTCTGATAACACGCTGATTAATCTGACGTCTCTTAATGAACTCGGGTATCAGTATGACCTGATCTTTATTGGCGGAAATATGATTGATTTGCGTGCCATCCAGCAAACAAACGTGTTGCTGGACGCTGACAGTTTTTATTCACAAGACGCCTATGGGGGCACATTTAGCGGTTCGGACAATCTTCTCTGGAATCAGGCCAGCATCTATCAAAGCGGCTTTAATACCCTAACCGAAATGCCCGAGCATTTTTCCCAAACAGCCGATACGCTTGGAAATGGGTCTGACAATTTGAGCGGAGGTGTTTTGAATGACACAGCTCTGGACGGAACCGAGGTTTTGCGGGTGCTGTATATTTCCGGTGACCATCTGGATGTTCAACTGGTCGAACAGGTCAATGTTCTGGGGGACGCTGACCAGATCGCGATAGCAAGCGAAACAATCCAGAGTGCGAATGGCGCGAATATATCGGTCGTAGCCGGGTCCAACGCATTGATGAATTTCGCGTCTATTGATGATTATGGCGTGGATTCCACCGTCTATGTGGGTGGTGAAGGCTATTCCGATGCGATGCTGTATCAGGCCGAATTTATTTCAACCGATGACCCTTTGGTCGTGCGCGATACGTCTGAATTGGCCAGCGAGGCAGTTTTGTTTCTGGCGGATGACATGATCGAGGGAACCACACACGGGACAGAAACTGATTTGGCACCTGTAATTTCAGGCGAGCCGGAAGCGGATGTAATGCAGTCTATGCTGGCCTAGTTTTGCGGCATGGATTGGAAGGGGGACTATATTGAAAGACGCAAATGATTTTATAGATGATGAAACCGAGGTGGACGGCGATAGCAAGTCGGCTGCATTTTCTCGCAACCGGTCCGAACCTGCCTTGAAACTGACACCAGACCAGCGCGTTGACGATACGCCCAAACCCGATACCAAAGCCCGAAAGGGAGGCGGCGAGGGTTCCGTGCCCGATGGGCTAGGCAATGCCGGAAAAACCATTGAGGGTAAACACGGTTTGCCACAGGCCGGAGGAAGTGGCGGCGGTATTGGCAAGGGCGGCAAATTTCACAAGCGTCTTAGCCCCAACGATTTTGACGGCAATCTAAAACGTGGTGTCCGCGTGGTGCGGCGCAATATGTTGTTGGTTGGGTTGTTTACCTTCGCAACCAACATTCTGGTTCTGTCGATCCCGATTTACCTGTTCCAGATTTCAGACAGGGTATTGACCAGCCGGTCACTGGATACGCTGATTATGTTGACAACGGTGATTGTCGGCGCGGTTGTGCTGCAGTCGATCCTTGATGCAATCCGCCGTTTTATTCTGATGCGCACTGCGGTCGAAGTGGCGGTGCAACTGGGCTCGCCCATACTAAGTGCGGCGGCACGGGCATCATTGCACGGGTCGGGCAAGGAATACCAAACGCTGGGCGATTTGCAGCAATTGCGCACCTTCCTTGTGTCGGGGACATTGTTGTCCTTTCTGGACGTGCCCTTTGCCCCCCTGTTCATTCTGGCAATTTATCTGGTGCATCCGCATCTTGGATCTATCGTGGTTGCAACTGCGCTGGTGTTGCTGGTGATCGCGATGATCAACCAGCGCATAACGGCAAAACCGTTTGCCAAGGCAAATCTGGCCCAAAGCAGGGCAAACCTGCATCTGGATTCCATGTCGCGCAACAGCCAGATTATCAATGCGCTGGCGATGATCCCCGAGGCGGTCTCGATCTGGGGCCGTGACACCGCTGCATCGTTGAAATCTCAAGTAAAAGCGCAGGACCGCAATATCATCGCGGCGGCGTTTTCACGGGCGATTCGGCTGCTGACCCAGATCGGCATTCTGGGTTGGGGTGCATATTTGTCGATACAGGGGGAAATCACTGGCGGCATGGTGATTGCAGCCTCGATCATCGCGGGTCGCGCGCTGGCCCCGATTGAAGGCGCAATCGAGGGTTGGAGCCACTTCTTGCTGTCGCGTTCGGCGTATGACCGGATCGCCGCGCTGTTGCGGGCCTCGCCATTGAATCACGAACGTCTGATCCTGCCAAACCCCGAAGGTCACCTTAGCATTGAACGGCTGCTTTATGTGCCGCAGGGAACCAAAAGCGTTGTGCTGAACGGGTTCAGCTTTTCCTTGCAACCAGGTGAATCACTGGCGGTGATTGGCAATTCGGGGGCGGGGAAAACCACGCTTGGCAAGATGCTGGTCGGCTCGGTTCTGCCCACGTCGGGCTGTGTTCGGCTGGACCTGATGGATTTGCGCAATTGGGACCAGCGCCAATTGGGCGAAAGCATCGGCTATCTGCCACAAGATGTGCAGCTATTTCCGGGCACGATCAAAGACAACATCGCGCGAATGCGCCGCGATGTGCCCGATCAAATGATCCACGACGCTGCTGTGCTGGCGGATGTGCATGAAATGATCGCCAGCTTCCCGCAAGGATATGAAACCATTGTTGCGGCGGATGGCGCGCCCCTATCGGGTGGTCAAAAACAGCGCATTGCCTTGGCGCGTGCATTCTTTGGCAACCCGCGCCTGCTGGTTCTGGACGAGCCAAACTCGAACCTTGATACATCGGGTGATCAGGCATTGGCGCGGGCACTGGAGCGTGCCAAAGCGCAAAAAATCACTGTCGTTGTGATAACCCAGAAACCATCTTTGCTCAGCTCGGTCGACAAAATCATGCTGATGGCTGGCGGCAACATCGCAATGTTTGGTGAACGGACCCAGGTACTGAAAGAACTGGCCGCACGCCAGCAAGGCACAGCTGCAGAGCAAATCAATTAATCCAGAATACGTCCGCTAAAGGAACGATACTATGACAGAACTACAATTATACGAGCCACAAGACTGGTTTGAAGATGTGCCGCGCCGTATTAACCGGATTGGTTTCTTGGGTCTGTTGTTGATGGCGCTGACCTTTGGCGGGTTTGGGTATTGGTCTGTTCGGGCACCTCTGGCGGCAGCGGTGATTGCGCAGGGCAGCTTTGTTACGACGGGCAGCAACAAGATCCTTCAGCATCTGGAAGGCGGTATTATTGACCGTATTCTGGTCAGCGAGGGTGATTTTGTCGAAAAGGGGCAAACTCTAATTATGCTGGATCAAACCGCGGCCCGGACGCGCAAAACCGAATTGGTACAGCGCTTGGCCCGGCTTAAGGCAATCAATGCCCGCTTGTTGGCGGAATATCAGGGGCTGGACGCAATTGTTTTTCCGCCGGACTTGTTGGCCCAATCAGATGATCCCAAAGTGGCCGAGATAATTGACGGCCAGCGGGTGAATTTTGCCATGTTCAGCAAAAAGCAGGCCAATGATATTCGCCTGATCGAGGCCAATATCACCGCCCTGAACCAGCGGATCGTGGGCTTTACCACCCAGCGTGCCACGCTGGCAACGCAGATCACAATTCTGGACGAAGATCTTGTGACTAAAACGTCGTTATTTGACAAAGGTCTGATCCGCAAACCCGAGATCAATGCGCTATTGCGGGCAATGGCAGAAGGAGAAGGGCAAACCGCACGTCTGAGCGCCGAGATTGGTGAAAGCACGACGCTGATCGGCAAATACGAGCGCCAGATAGATCAAACGCATCAAGCGTATTATCAGGCGGCACTGGATGAAATCCAGTCGGTGCAGGCTGAACTGGATAGCGTGACTGAAAAGGTGCTGAATGCCAGCAATATTCTTAGACGAACCAGAATTACTGCGCCGGTTTCAGGCACGGTTCTACGGGTCTATTATCATACGGTGGGTGGGGTGATTGCCGGTGGTAAACCCATACTCGAGATATTGCCCGAAGGGGTGCCATTGATCATCGAGGCGCTTATCCCGCGCACTGAAATTGACAGCGTCACGATCGGGCACATTACCACGATCCGTCTGGTTGCCCTGAACCAGCGGACCACGCCAGTGTTGCACGGCGAGGTCTACTATGTGTCTGCCGATGCCTTGCCTGACACCACAGCTGGCAGCCAGCCCCGCGAGGTATATCTGGCGAGGATCAGATTGGCCCCATCAGAACTGGATCGGGTGGCCGGATTTTCACCGACCCCGGGGATGCCCGCCGAGATACTGATCAAAACCCAGGAACGTACATTCTTTCAATATCTGACCAAACCGATTGTCGATTCCATGTCGCGGGCATTCCGTGAGGAATAGCGACTTTCAGGGATCAGTTCATCAAAGCAGCAAGGCACTACAGAAACGGCGGCACTCAAGGTCAATATATCGCACTATCGGATCGGATGGTTGCTATCCTTGGCTCTTTGCCCCTGCCGTTTGAAATAAACATGGCTGGAACTTTCGAACTTACGTTG
>JAFLKA010000252.1 GCA_022712735.1 Marinosulfonomonas sp.
AAACGGACAGGCAGGCAGCGCCACCGTCCTTATAGGCCTGCGCCAACGCGGGCACATCGAAATCCTCGCGGATCAACCCTTTGGAGGGGCTGGCCTTTTTGATTTCGGCAATCAACCCGTAGCCATCATGGGCCGCTTGCAACAGGGCTTTGGCAAAGCCGCGTGGTGGCTCGGCGGCTTTGGCGGCGGTTTCTACATCGGCAAGGGGGGTGGCCTGTTTGCGCAGCGCCACGTCCTCGAGTTTATAGGCTTTGATTTTATCCAATATGTTCATGGGGCTGTTTAACCTGAATGGTGCGCCACGACAATTGTTAACGACGTGTGTGTGGCGATATTGTGCTGCCTGCGTAAGCGGGTATTTACAGCAAGAAGAAGGCGGGGCGTGAGTGCTTTTGGTTCTGGCTGATCCTTGATAAGATGTTCCAAAGGAATGTGCATGCAGGACGAAGCGGAAATTCGGGCGACATTTGCCAAGCAGGCGGTTTGGTGCGAGCAGTTGGGCTCGCCGTTGACGGCACGTTTGATGGACGGGCTGGGCACAGCACTGGACCGGAGCACCAAAACGGGCCGCCGTGTGCTGGATTGGCAGGGGCGGGCCGATGCGTTGGGGGATGCGGTGGCGCTGCGGCTGGCGGGGGCGTTGAATGCGCTGGTGCGAAGTGGACGGTTGCCGGATTTGGCGGGGATGTATCCGCCGAATGATATACCTGACGGGGATGTGCTGACGGAGGCGGCGCTGGCGGCGATTGCGGATGCGGATGATGAAATCTGTGCATGGCTGGATCATCCGCCACAAACCAATGAGGTGGCCCGATCAGCGGTTTTATATCCGGGGATGTGTTTCATTGCCGAACAAACCGGCCTGCCGCTGGCGCTATACGAGGTCGGGGCAAGCGGCGGGTTGAACCTGTTTGCGGACCGGTTTGCCTATCAATTCGGGGACGCGCGGCGGGGGGATGCAGGGTCTGGCGTGGTTCTGTCGCCAGAGTGGAGCGGGGCCGCGCCGCCTGCTGTCGAGCCGCGGATTGTCCGGCGCATGGGATGTGACCAAAGCCCGCTGGATATTGCGCGGCCAGATCATCGGGACCGTTTGATGGCCTATATCTGGCCGGATCAACCCGAGCGGATTACACGGATCACAGCGGCGATAGCGATTGCGCAGAGCGATCCGCCTGAAATGAGTGCAGCCGATGCGGCGGACTGGGTTGAGGCGCAGATATCGACCGCGCCAGAGGCAGGTGTGACGCGGGTTCTGTTCCATTCAATCGCCTATCAGTATTTTCCGCCAGAGGTGAAGCAGCGGATTGGGGCACGGATGGAGGCGGCGGGGGCGCAGGCCACATTGGATGCGCCATTGGCATGGTTGGCGTTCGAGCAGCATGATGATGACGGGCCGCGTTTGACATTGCGCCTGTGGCCCGATGGCGGGATGCAGGAACTGGCGGTGGCAGGCGCCCATGTGCATGCAATTGACTGGAAAGGGTGACGTGGATGAATGCGGTATCGGACAATATGATCAACGAGGTTTTTCGAGCAATTGCGTTTGTGTTTGCGCTGATATTGGGCAGTTGTGGGGACGGACAAGCGACTGTGGCGGCAAGACAGGCCACGCAAGTTGGAGAACTGGATCTCCTTATTACTGCCCAATCTGAGCGGTTTGTCACGACCAAACCCGTGCAAGTTCAGAACGTTTTTGACCCAACAGGGAGGCCGAGGGTTTCGATTGTATTGCTTTCGCCCGATGACAGGGCTTTTAGCGCTTTCACCGCGCGCCACGTTGGTGAAGTTGTGGAGGTCAGTGTTTGTGGCGAAGTTTTGGCGTCCCCCCATATCATGACTGTGCTTTATGGCGGGGAGTTTACGCTGTCTGGTACCGACATCCAGCATAAGATCGCGGCCTATTTGGCTGATGGCTGCCCCTAGAGGAATAAATCCTCGGCCCAATACGGCCCCTGACTGGTGATCGCCACGCGGGTTTTGTCGCCTCGCTTCAGACCGCGATAAGCCCAGATCGGGCGGACAAACGTCTTGTGGGTTTGGGCGGTATCCCCTTGGCCCACCTGATACTGCATCCGGTTGAACAGAGGCGGCCACAGACTGCGGTGGGTGACATATGCATCAATGATCATCCCGACATTTTCACGCGCCCGCGTGGCGCGGATGGCGGTTTTGGCGAACCAGATGTAGGCGACAAAACCCAGTGCCGCAAAAGCCAGGTCGTTGATCCGGGTGGAGCTGGACCAAGAGGCAAGTTCGCCTTCATAGAGTTCACGGATGTCGGGGTTTTCGGGCAAATACCGGATATGGAAGGTCTGACCGACTTCAAGGATGCGGTGGAATGCGGCGCGGACCTGATGCTCGGCGCTGATTTGGGCCGCGTTTTGCAGGGTGAACCGCAGGGTGATATAATAAGTGTCGGCGGGGCGTTGGCGTTCCTGTGTTCCTGCGTGGCTGCCCTCGGCAATGCGTTTTGAAATCACGGTGGCCGTGGCGGGCACGCCGTATTCGGCGAGCTGTGCGGTGTGGCTCGCCAGGGTGATGGCGCCCAGTGTCGAGGAGAGGCTGATGACCAGCGGGATCAGGGCGATCCAACCGCCGCAGCGGATGAATAATTGGGTAAACCAGAACAAACGCCGCAAAAGCAGGGGTGCTAAAATCATGTCTTATGATTGCGAGGTCAGTGCCGCCAATGCAATGATTTTCTGCAGTGCGGCCCCGCTGTCGATGCTGGTTGCGGCCAGTTTTGCGCCGTCTTTCAGGTTGTCCACCTTACCGGCCACCATTAGGGCGGCGGCGGAATTCAGCAGCACCGCATCGCGGTAGGCTGATTTTTCGCCCTCCAGCAACGCGCCAAAGGCACGGCCGTTATGCGCGGGGCTGCCACCCAGAATATCCTCAAACGGATGTACCGGCAGGCCCGCATCTTCGGGGTTCACCTCGAATTCGGTGATTTTGCCATCGTCCAGCGCCGCGACCCAGCTGACACCGGCGATAGACAACTCATCCGTGCCATCCGAGCCATGCACCAGCCACGCCTTGTCCGACCCA
>JAFLKA010000351.1 GCA_022712735.1 Marinosulfonomonas sp.
TCATTGCCTTGCTTAACAATAAACGCTTTCTGTGCGTCCGTGAATCTACTTGCTTTCATCGCTTTAGTTCCTTCTTCCAGCCAGAAAAAGTAAAGCAGAAAACTCTAAATCAAAATGGTCCAGTTTTCAGGGGGCAGAGCATTAAATTGATGGCCTTAGGCGGCCAGTTTGTCCAATGTTTTCTTCTCTGAAAATTCCTGTGGTGTCAGATTCCCCAGTGATGAATGCCGCCGCCGTGGATTGTAGAACCCGTTGATGTATTGAAATATTGCGCTCTCTGCTTCTCGGCAAGCAAAATCGCCGTTGGCGGTTTGCAGCCGGAAACTGCTCTCAGAAATTATCTGAATTGAATATCTGCGGCGCGTATAAGTACCTTGGTATTCGAGTGAAGAGGCGCTTAAATGGGTGATCGGAGTGGAATGAAAATGTGACAGCTCCACTTTGAGAGCGGGAATGATACAACACTAAGCGGTGTTTCCCGGCACCAGCACGGCGCCGATTTTCATAATCGCGAACCACAGCAGCACCGAAGCCGTACCGTTGGGCAGCATCACAGCGATATGTGCGCCCTTCCGATAGCCGCGCGCCAGCAGGTTGGCGGCGATGCGATTTGAGCGCTGGTGCAGCGCGGTATAACTCAGCTGTACGGTGTCCTGAAAAAAGTCTATTGCGATGGCGTCACCATACCTATCGGCCTGTGCGGCGCAAAAGGCATCAAGGCTTTTGGGTAAGCCCGCAGCGCTCATTCGTTCACCAAGTGCGCAATCCGGTGCCGCTCCGCCGTTTTTTTCACGCATTCGCAACCTCACATTCCCGAGTGTTCCGAGCTTATTCCACAACATTTCACCCAGACTTATGGGGGAAATGACCCACTGTCATTGACGTTCGTCAGAAAAATGCCCCGAAATCGCAACAAGGTCTGGAAACCGTGCAACTCTTGTGCTTTTGATGGACAAACCAGAAAGGGCAATCATGCCAATATCGACCCCCAATCCGCATCCCTGCGGCCAATGTGCGTTTTATTCTCGAAGCGTTTGGGAGCCTGTGGGCAAAAGCTCGATCACGGCACTAAGGCATCGATTCACGCGCACGGACCTGCCCGAGGGGCAAACCCTTTGGAAGCAAGGTAGCGAAAATGCCGGGGTCACCTGCGTCTCAAAGGGGCTGATTGCCCTACGCAGTTTGCACCCCGATGGCAGCTCAACCTTGCTCAGGCTAGCCTATCCGGGCGAGATTATCGGCATTCGTTCCTTCCTGACTAGGCGCGATCACCAAACCGAGGCAAAGGCGTTGTTGCCATCACGGGTCTGTGTGGTGTCTCAGAGCAGGGCAAACCAGATTGTGCAGAATAATCCCGGCGTGCTATCGCGTCTGGCAATCCGCTGTATTGATGAAATTGACCGCACTCATGAACGAATAATCGCAGCGGCAACGATGTCAAACAAAGAGCATCTGGCCGCGCTCTTGCAACGGCTGATGGATGCGCATGGCGAAAGGGTCGGGGATCACTACATGATGAGGCTGCCGCTCTCACGTTCGGATCTTGCAGATCTGATCGGGGTACAACCCGAGACCCTGTCCCGGATTGTAGGTCGCCTTGAAAAAGACGGACGCTTTAAAATCACCGGACGCAAGGTCGTAACGCCCACCCCCCCTGCAGCTTGCAAAAAATACGGGCCGGTCCTCACATAACCGGCCTGAAACTTCAAAAAGAGATATTGGCAGAACACATTTCATTTTTGTTCCCGCCCCGTCGCTTGGCAGTGTTACAGTGGTTGTGTCGCAAACTTTTCGTAAAGCCGCGAATCCCTATGATTTTACCTGATCGAAACAGCCAAGCAGAACAAGGTTGATCTGCAGGCGTGGCTCGCATGGGTTTCTGGATGCCGCGCAGAACGCAGCCTTACCGTACCAATCAATCACCAGCTAGCATGCGCTCGATCAGCTGTTTCACAGTTGGGATGAACACGCCGCCATCCTTATTGCGGTAAAAGGGATCATTTCCCGCCTTGAACGAATTGTGCCCTGAAAAGACAAGTTGGTTATCCAGATCAATGCCCTGAATGGCCCCCACCAAACCTTTGCGAATACAATGCACCCGCGGATCAGCCCGCTTGCCATTGTTGTAGTTTTTGTCAGGGTCCTGGCTCCAGGAGCTAAGCTTGCAGGTGGACAAACACCCCACGCATTCTGCCTTGTACGTCTTGATTTTGCGCGCCCGATCCCGCGTGACAAATATCAGGGTGTCATCAGGTGTTCGCAGGGGAATGTTAAACCCTTTGGAAATCCAGCCTTCGACCTTCGCTTTGTCATTCGGTGACACGTGGTATTTGTTGAGCGGCACACCATGACCTGCCACCGGAATATTCATAGTCTCGTCGGGTTTTAATGCAAACGGCACCTGCCGTTCAGATTGTGCAAACAGCTCTTTCATCATGGTGTTTTTATAGGCCGAGGAATGAAAACCGGTGGGGCTGAATTTATTGAGCGCAACATCGCCCTCTTGCATAGACAACAGAAGATTTTTCCATTCGTCGGTCACGGGGTTTTCTTTGGTTAACAGATCCCGTGTTCCGATCTGGAAGGCCACCGGGCCAATTTCCGGATTATCCAGCCAGTGCTCCCAGTCACGTAGATACCAAACGCCGCCGGCCATGACGATCGCGACGTTTTCCATATCGTGCTCGTTCATGATCTTGCGCAGGGCCTTGACCCGCTCATAGGGGCTTTCCGGATTGTCAGGGTCTTCCCGAGAGGTGATGCCGTTATGACCACCCGCCAGCCATGGATCCTCATAGATCACCGCGCCGATCCGGTCAGACAGGCAATCACGCCATTGCCTGAAGGTTCGTTTCAACAGGACCTTCAGCGCCATAGCATTAGAGATGATCGGGTCTATAAAAACCCCCTCATCGGCGCAAATTTTTACATCTTCTTCGCTTGGCAGACCGGCCCCCATGGTGATGGCATTGATCATATTACCGCCCTCAGCCAGGCGTGTGCCAGCCAGCACACCTTGCATGATGCGCATGGTGCCACCCGCCATTTTCAGGTAATTGAACCGGATACGCCCTTTCCCGCAGGCGGCTTTGTAGGCGATTTTTGCCTGCTGTATTCCACCCTCAATGGACCAGCCAATCAGCTCCTCGAACCGTTCAGGTCGCGTGCGCCCTTTATGAGGGTATGAAACCTCGCAGCCGTTATCATCATAACCGATCGCGGCCCCTATGCCCGCAACCGTGCCGCCCGTGTTTTCCACGGCCCAGGCTCCGGCATTCGATCCGTTTGTGGCCCCAACCCCCTTGGCGCCCTGAATGAATGGCAGAATCCAAGCCCCGTCAATAAAGACCTTCTTGGACAGTTTTATTTGCAAACTCTGCGTTGCATCCAATGCCATATCATTCGGAGACATATATCAATATCCTATTCTAATCCACGACTCTGTGGGTGATTTACCATGTGGTTTCCAGCGTTAATAGAAACCCTTTGAAAACGGGTGTTAGGTCCAACTTTTTGCCAGCGGTGTTGCAATTGCGAGCAGGTCGATGGCGCGCGCGCCAATCTGGTCGATGATCTCGTCCACTGAACGCGGGGCCAGATAGAAAGCCGGAACCGGAGGCAGGATGATCGCCCCCATTTCGGTGGCTGAGGTCATGTTGCGCAGATGCGCCAGCGTCAGCGGTGCCTCGCGTGTCATCAGCACCAGTTTGCGGCGTTCCTTTAGCTGCACGCTGGCAGCGCGGGTCAAGAGATTGTCGTCAAGCCCC
>JAFLKA010000066.1 GCA_022712735.1 Marinosulfonomonas sp.
AGGTCAGGGGCCGAGAGTTGTTCGCAAACGCGGTTGGACAGCCAGCGGATCAGCAGGTCTTCCTCGTCGGCGCCTATCTCGACAGGGCGGTGCGCATCAGCGGTGAAAACGGCGTGGGCGGTGATCGCCTCTTGCACCAAGCCAGCGACCTCTAGTTGGGTGTCGTATGGCGTGTTGGCACCACGGACAAACCAGCCAAACGCAATGCCCAGCCCCAGAATTGCCAATGATGCGGCGATGGCGCGCAAGGGGCTGCGCGGCGTGTTGGCGGCAGGCATGGCAGGCAGGTCAATCGGCATGTCGGGGGCGGGGAACAGGGTGCGCAGGGCGTCGTTTTGTGCGGCCCAATCGGCGACTTCAGCGGCGCGGTCGGGGTTTTCGGCAAGGTATGCCTCGACCAGTGCCATGCCGGCCCCATCCAGTTGCCCATCGACAAAGGCGTGCAGCATATCGGTGGTGACTTGGGTCATGAGGCCCCCTTTAGATCGGTTGTGGGCGCATCGGCCATCATCTCGCGCAGTTTTGCCCGCGCACGGCCAAGCCGTGACATCAGGGTGCCCAGCGGCACGTTCAGCGCTTCGGCGGCCTGTTTATAGCTAACGCCGCCCAGCACCACCAGCAAAAGCGCCTCGCGTTGGTCTTCGGGCAACTGCGTCATGGCGCGGGCGGTTTGGGACAGGGCGAGTTTCTGGTCCAGCGCGTCGGGGGCGGCGGGAGCGTGGTGCATATCGTCAATCGCCACGAGGTGCGGGCGGCGGGACTGGTGGCGGAGCTGGTTTTTGTAAAGGTTCAGAAGCATTTTCATCAACCACGGTTTGAGCGCTCCGGTTTGCTGCCACAACTCGCGTTTGCGCAGGGCACGCTCGGCGCAATCCTGCACCAGATCGTCTGCCATATGCCGGTCCCGTGTCAGGGCATAGGCATAGCGCCAGAGGTCTGGCAGGCACTGCTGTAACTGGGAGCGAAATTGGGGCATGTGATCCTGTCAAATATGGGCGGCCCCGATTGCAGGGGCCGCCCTGTCTATTAGTATGTGGCCGGATCAGGGTTTGGCAATATGCCACACACCTTTGACGCCATCGCCGGTCATGTCGCCGACGCTGCTATCGCCAACCCATGTATAGAGTGGCGCACCGTTATAGGCCCATTGTTTGGTGCCATCGGCACGGGTGATCACGCCATATTCATTTTTGCCGGATGCATCGGCAGGGGCCATCAGTGGTGGCCATTTTGCGGCGCAGCCACCGGTGCAGTTCGACACGCCGTTAGCGTCTTTATCGAAGGTATAAAGGCTCATGCCTTTGGCGTCGGTCAGGATCGGGCCTGCGGAAGTGTCCATAGTGTGGATGGCAGCGGGGGCGTGGGCGGCGGTGTGGGCCGGGCCAGCGGCGATGGAGGTTGCGGCGATTGCCGCGAGGATGGTGGATTTGAACATTGGTCTCTCCTTTGGTTTCATGCGCCGGATTGTGACCGGCATATGATAAACACACCGCGAGGGGCGGTTTTAATCCCTGTCGGGCAAAATAAATTTGAAATCTGTTTGGAATTAACGGGTTAGGGATGTATCCGTAATATGGTTCACGGCATTGTTTATAGACGGCGCAAGGGCGTGGGCCGATGATTGGAGCATGGATAAACCGATGACAGGGGATTGCAGAGGATGCGGTTAAGCGAACGCATATCGGGCTGGCTGGGCCTTGGATTGCGGGTGGACCAGACGCCTGCGGTTCTAACGCGCGGGCGAGTTGATCATGTGATCATCTTTGACGGCACAATGTCATCGTTGAAAGAGGGCTGCGAGAGCAACGCGGGGCTGACTTATAAAATCCTGCGCGAAATGGCCCCGTCGCAGCATTTGTCGCTGCGTTATGAAAGCGGGGTGCAGTGGCATCATTGGCGCAGCACGATGGATGTGGTCACCGGCAAGGGGATTAACCGCCAGATCAGGCGGGCCTACGGGTTTCTGGCCAGTAGATACAGGGAAGGCGACAGGATATTCCTGCTGGGGTTTTCGCGTGGTGCTTATGCGGCGCGATCATTGGCGGGGGTGATTGACCGGATCGGATTGCTGACACAGGAACACGCCACAGTGCGCAATATCCGCCAGGTTTACCGCCATTATGAATGCACACCGCACAGTGACGCGGCGCAGGATTTCGCCAAGGCGCATTGCTATGACGGGGTCGAGATTGAAATGGTCGGGGTCTGGGATACGGTCAAATCCCTTGGCATTCGCCTGCCAGTGCTATGGCGCTGGACCCAGCCGAAACATGATTTTCACAGCCATCATCTGGGCAACAGTATTCGCCACGGGTTTCATGCGCTGGCGATGGATGAAACCCGCCTGGCCTTTGCCCCCGTTATGTGGGAATGCCCCGCCGACTGGCAGGGGATGATGGAGCAGATGTGGTTTCGTGGCTGCCACAGCGACATTGGCGGCCATTTGATGGGGTTCGATGCGGCGCGGCCGCTGTCAAATATTCCGCTGGTCTGGATGCTGGAAAAACTGGCGGGGTGTGATGTGTGTCTGCCGGATGATTGCCGCGCGCGGTTTACGGTCGATCCGGATGCGCCTTCGGTCGGGTCATATCGGGGCTGGGCCAAGCTGTTTTTATGGCGCAGGCGCCGTGTGATCGGGCGCGATATGAGCGAATATGTGCACCCCAGTGCGCAGGGGCATAAACATGCGCATCGCGTTAGCGCGGTTTCATAGTCAGGGTTAGCGCAGTTTCATAATCAGGCAGGTGGTCGATCCGGTGGCGTACAGCTTGCCATCCTCAACCCCGCGGATTTCACCATTGGCCACGCCGGTCGAGCGGCCTGAATGCTGGATCGTGCCGGTAGCCTCGACCAGCATACCCAGCGGGATGGCGCGGGTGATGTTGATCTTGAATTCAAGCGTTGTGTAGGCGGACCCTTTTGGCAGCATCGACATCACAGCGGTGGCCATGCAGCTATCGAGCACGGTGCCATACCAGCCGCCGTGCAGCCCGCCCATCTGGTTGGCGTGGGCAAATTCAGGCGTGCCACGATAGGTCACGCGGCCCTTCTCTACCGCGTAGGGGTAGAAGTTGAGGGTTTTGGAAATGGGCGTGCCGGTGATTTCGCCAGTCAGCATCTTTTGCAGGTATTCAAGGCCTGACATCGACAAGAGTTCGTCTCGGGATGGCAGGTCGGCGGGGGATGTTGCTGTGGGCATTTTGGCTCTTCATTTATGGATACGGGATGAAGAGTTCTTATGCCTGCGGCGCGGATACTTGAAGAACGAAAATGAGCAGGTTAAGCGACATTTTGCAGCGACACGTCAGGCGTAACCCCCAGCGCGTGGCAGACATCGCGGGTCAGGGCGGGGCGGTTCAGGGTGTAGAAGTGCAGATCCTCAACCCCGCCATCGATCAGATCGCTGCACAGTTCGGTGCAAACGGCGGTCGCGAGCAGATCAGTGCGATCATCGCGGATTGCGGCATTAAACGCGTCATCCAGCCATGTCGGGATTGAAGCGCCACAGCCAGCGGCGAATTTTTTCAGGCCGGTCCAGCTGGTGATCGGCATGATGCCGGGGATGATCGGGGCGGTGATGCCAGCGGCGGCGCAAGCGTCACGGAAGCGAAAGAACGTATCGGCCTCGAAAAAGAACTGGGTGATGGCGCTGCTGGCGCCCGCGTCAATTTTGTGTTTCAGCCAGTCAACATCGGCGGCCATGTTGGCGCTGTCTGGGTGCGGTTCGGGGTAGGCACCAACGCGGATGTTGAATTTTCCGGTGCTGGCGAGGGTCTCGACCAGTTCGATCGAATTGGCGAAACCATTATCGGTCGCGGTGAATTTATCAGCGCCATTGGGCGCATCACCGCGCAGGGCAACGATGTCGGTGACGCCTGCGGCAGCGTACCCGTCAGCGATGGCAAGGATTTCGGCGCGGGTGGAATTAACGCAGGTTAAATGCGCGGCGACGTTCAGCCCGTAGTTTTTATGGATGGTTGCCACTGCATCGTGGGTCAAGTCACGCGTGGTGCCGCCAGCGCCGTAAGTCACCGATACAAAGTTCGGGTTCAGCGGGGCCAACACCTGCACCGTGTCCCACAGCCGGAAGGACGCATCGAGCGATTGCGGCGGGAAGAATTCAAAGCTGATGCGTGGCGCCGAAGTTGACGGA
>JAFLKA010000067.1 GCA_022712735.1 Marinosulfonomonas sp.
TTCCACTGATCCGGCGCGCACTCGGGCCTGGATTATAACGCGATTTCTTATAATCAAGATCAATCCCGGGTGGCGGAAAATCAACAAACCGTTCAGATAAATAACTGGACAGTGGCTTGCCCTGCAGATTTAGCAACCGCAAGGCCTGTGTATGAACCAACTCGCCTTTTTCGTTCCTGCCAACAATCCAGAACCCGTTTGTCGGGTTAAAATTATTGTGCTTATAATCAAATGGCCGCCCCACAGGTTGATGTGAGCGCCCCATAGAAACAATATCGGCATATTCCGAGAAGCAGGTCCCAATTCGCAATGATATCCCGTTGTCTTGTGCAATATTCAAAGCGTCAGCTGTAAATCCCGCGCCTTCAAATGTACTGTGTATACTCACATCCCTCTCCCGTCATAGTTGCATAACGAAATATTAGCGTATTATTACGCGAAATAGGGAGTTTTAATTATAGAGACTGGATATCCATCACAAATTCAGCAGGCATTAAGCCCGCTTGCTCCTTGCTCAAACCTTCAATTATTATATTATTTGTCCGGTCAACCAGCATCGCCAAAGCGAAACTACCATCCGGGAATCGACATCCCATCAGCAACCTCTGATAGCTGATCGGAACCATCTCTTTGCCATCCTTATCCGGTAGCTGCGTATGGATATGGTCAAGTCGCACAGTCTCGTGGTCACGGACCTCTTGAAACGGATGTAACAGCAAGCGTGCAAACCCTGCCCCACCTGGCAAATCGGGGATTCCCTTGCCAACACTGCTGCGCGCCCAACGCCATCCTTGCCAGTTCGCATAAGATGACAGGTTCCCGATCTCTACACAGATCCAGTCATCATCAATCTGGCGGTATATCACCAAATACGGTCTTATTAATGAGAATGCAGGGCTTTCCAGGTCCCCCCCCGCATCGGCCCAGCACTTAAACCCGGATTGCAACAAATGAGAACTATCGCTCCATATATTGCCGAGTGGATATTGCTGCAAGTAATATGTGAATTTTGGGTCATCCTCGTAAACGATGTGTGACAGGCCGTTAATGTGATCCGATTGGTTGTTCAACCACGCCTCGCCACGCGCCAATAACTCTTCGGCTTCAGGCAATGACCGCCGCCCTGATTCGGTTAGCTGGTACTGACGATCCTCAAGAACAAACAAAGCCACCCCTTTGCTTTCCTCCAGCAGCCGGATATGACGTCGAACCGTTTGGCGCGTACTGCCCAATTCCCTGACTGCTTTTGACAAATTTAGCGTGCGTGCAAGCATCGTAAAAGATCTTAGCAACTCGAACAGTATTGATTGGCTGTGAGGCGAGGCCATGAAAACTCCATTATTTCAACTGCATACACTAATTACCGAGTCTGCAAGTCGCATGGTATACAAATCATCCATCCATGTCCAATCTGAGCACCATTCCAGATCACAAGTAACGGATTGATAGATATCTCAAATGCTGGATACTCGTATAGCGAGAAACACAGCAAGGAAACCACATGCCCCATCCCGTAGATATTCACGTCGGCAAGCGCATCAAAGAAATCCGCACGGTTCGCGGTTTAACCCAATCAAACGTTGCCGATCATCTGGGCATTTCCTTTCAACAACTGCAAAAATACGAAACCGGTGCTAACCGTGTTTCCGCCAGCCGGATGTTCGAACTGTCTAAATTGCTGGACATAACACCCGCGTTTTTCTTTGAAGGTCTTGAGGGGCAGAACTACGACACGATGCCACCAATGGATATGGAAACCGCCCGCATCGCATCGGCCCTGTCCCGCATCAAAAACAAGAAACTGAAGAACCGGATCAATACGCTGATCAGTGAAATTGTCCGCTCCTCGTCTGCCGGTGATGAGGCCAACTCAGCCGCGTAATCAGCACAATATTCCGGTCACTTTGAGCCAAACAGCCGTGCGGCATCGGCCACGCTATAGCGTCTCAGCCGCACGTCGTCCTCTGTCAACTTAGGGTCCCGTTTTGCTGGGTCTCCGTATCCGCCACCACCCGGTGTGCGCACCAGAACGCGGTCACCGGGCGTTAGCGCGATATCTTGTTCCTTGGACAAATGCTCCGGCACATGGCGCACTCCGTCCCGCCACACCTCGACTTCGTTCACCGCGCCGTCCGCGCCACCCATCGCCCCCTGCGGCCCAAAGCGCCCGTGGTCCATCACAAAACTGGCCTTGGCGTCGCCTCGCAGCAATTCCATCTCGTATTCCAATCCAAACCCGCCGCGATACTGCCCCGCCCCACCTGACCCTTCGCGCAGGGCGTAGCGGTGGTAAAGCACAGGGAACATCTGTTCCATGATCTCGATCGGCGGCGCTTTGGAAATGCCGATGGTGGAGCAACCGTTGGTCAACCCGTCATGGCGCGCATTGCCGCCATAACCTCCACCCGACAGCTGATACATCACAAAATTGCGCCCCCGCGCAGGGTCATACCCACCCAGCGCAAAGTTGCCCGATGTGCCCGCAGGGGCCGCGGTGACGCGGTCCGGCAGCACCTCGACCAGCGCCGCAAACACCGCTTCGGCAATCCGCTGGCTGACTTCGGCAGCACAACCCGACACAGGGCGCGGGTATTGGGCGTCAAGGAATGTGTCCGTGGGCCGGATCACATTCAGCGGCTCGAACGCACCAGCACTGATCGGCACTTCGGGGAAAATGTGGCGCATGGCGAGGTAGACCGACGACAGAGTCGTGGCCAGAACCGAATTCATCGGCCCGATGCAGGGCGGACTGGAGCGTGAAAAATCGAAGGTCAGCTGATCGCCAGATTTGGTGATCTGCAAGTCAATCACCAAGGGTTCATTCACCACCCCGTCGCTGTCGACATAAGCCTTGGATGTGTATTCCCCTTCCGGAATTTCCGCGATATAGCTGCGCATCTGATCCGCTGCCCGTCCGCGCAATTCCTCAATCGCGGCCTGCACGGTATCGTCGCCGTAACGGTCCAGCAATTCGTTCAGCCGCACCTCGCCCACCTTCAGTGCCGCCGCTTGGGCCTGAACGTCCCCGATCCGCTGATCCGCCACGCGGATGTTGGAGCAGATGATCGAGTATATCTCGGTATCCAACACTCCCTGCTTGAACAGGCGCACGGGAGGCAGGCGCAGACCTTCCTGCTCCACGGACGTCGCCGAGGCCGAAAACCCGCCTGGCACTGCCCCACCCGTATCGGGCCAATGCCCCGTATTCGACAGCCAGCAGAAAATCTCGCCATTCCGGTAATAGGGCCGCGCGAAACGCACGTCCATCAGGTGGGTACCGCCCAGATACGGGTCATTGACGATGTAGATGTCATCGGGCTGCGGGGTGGCGACTTTGCCCTCTGCAATCATCTCGATCAATACGCGGGTCGAATATTGCATAGTGCCGACAAACACTGGCAGACCACCCGCCCCTTGGGCAATCAGCGCGCCGTCAACCGCACTGTAAATCCCGTCGGAACGGTCATTGGCTTCGGCAATCACAGGGGAAAAGGCCGCGCGAGAAAACGACAAATCCATCTCGTCGCAGACCTGTTGCAGGCCCGCCTGAATAACGCCAAGGGTGATCGGATCAAGCCTCATGACGCACCTCCTATGGTGATGATGATATTGCCCTCGGCATCGCCCTTCGCTACATCGTTTGGCTCGATCACTGTGGTCGTGTCCATCTGTTCAATGATCGCGGGGCCAGAGATATTAGCGTCTATCGGCAAATGGTCGCGCCAGTAGATCGGGGTGTCATGCCACGCCCCGTCAAACATCACGCGGCGGGTTGCGGTTAGGGCTTCGGCCACCGTTGCGCGCCGCTCTGTTGGGGCAATCAGCAGTGACAGGTCCAATGGCGGTCGGGCACCAAAAACGGATGTGTTCACATTCACCAGATTGGCGGCAATTTCATCCAGCTGCACATGGAACCGCCCAAAATAAACCTGCTCGAACCGCGTTTGTAATTCCTCGACCGTTGGCGTGGC
>JAFLKA010000068.1 GCA_022712735.1 Marinosulfonomonas sp.
CTGCACACCAGAAACAATTTGAATTGAATTATCGCTTCTTCTTGCCTTAAATACCTCCGCCGGAGGCATCTCGCGCTTTCAAACAGGCGCGCACGTATTTGATGGCAGAGCGATAATGGCTCGCCCCTGATGCCTCGGCCCAGCGCCCCGTGGTCCATTTATTACCACCCCCTTCATCGGGCCACCGTAAAGATCAGCGTCACTCATCCCCGTGATAAATGCCAACAGCCGTCCGTGGCTGTCTTCCAGCATCACCCGCACCTGATCCCAGCTCATATCAGCCTGATCCGTACGCAGCATAGCATTATAGTCTTTTAGCTGGCTCCACTTATACCCCTTGGCCGGAATATCAGCCACGCCAACTTCCTGTCCTTGGGCGTACCAATTGAAAAACATCCCCGTCCAATGGGCACGATGACCGATCACATCCTTGATGCTTGCCCCGATCTCAAACGGGTGCTTTGCATTGGCTTCATCCACATTGGCCAATAAGGCCGTCAATTTTTCAAATTCCTTATGGGTGACAGCTAATAGCTCGGTTCTATTGATTGATGCAGGCATGGCAATTCTCCCACTCATTACACGGCGCATTATACTAGAGAATGCGCGCTTATGCCTTGATCCGCCTCAATCACCCCTCGTCCTTTAGCAGCATCCACAGCGCCACCACGGTCAACCCGATCCCCGCCAGCACCAGCCCGCGAGGTGCCCCGTTGCCCAACCCGATTTCCCACAGGATCACCCAGCTGGGCACCAGATAGGTATAGGCCATCACCTTGGACGCTGGCAGGCGCAGGGCCGCGAATTGCAACAACACGAATGTGATAGAGCTGGCCGCGATTGAGACATAGGCCAGCGTGATCCAGACAATAGCGGGCAGCGCCGCCCAGTCAGTGGCAACCAGATCGCGCCAGCCATAGGCCAGCAAGATCACAAACCCCGCAACCAGCACCCCGAAGCTAAACACAATCGTAGGTTCACCGCGGTTCAATTTGCGCACCATCGGGGTGTAGATCGCGTGCATAAGGCAGCCCCAGAAATAGATCGCCTCGCCAGTGCCAACGCGAAACCGCAACAAGGCCGCAAGGTCAGCGCGAAAGATCACCCATAGCGCGCCGATGGCTCCGATTGACAGCGCCAACGCCATCCGCGTTGTGGTGATCTGGCGTAGAAATATGTATCCGAACCCCGCCGACA
Organism: Marinosulfonomonas sp.; assembly: GCA_022712735.1. Next base: position 1,198 of record JAFLKA010000068.1, read on the forward strand.
TCACCGGTGTCAGGGTAAACACCGCCGCCGTGCTGACCGGCGTTGCGGTTTTCAGCCCCTCGAACATCAGCACGAAATAGACAGCAAACAGCCCGCCCAGCACCAGATACCGCCAAGGGGCGGCAAAATCTGTGCGCTTGAAGCCCGTTGTCAGCATCGCCACACTGCCAATCACCATCCCAGCGATCAAAAACCGCACAATGTTCAGGGCCGCAGGGGAAATTTCATTGGCCGCCATCGACCCCAAACTGAAAGATCCCGCCACTAGCGCCGAAAACAGCAGCATCGCCAGATGCCCGCGCATGTTCCCCGTCATCATACGGTCTCGATACCCATTTCAGCCTTCAGGAACTTCAAAAAAGTCTGCACTTTGGCCGTCCGGTGCAAATCCACATGCGTCACCAGCCACAGGGGCGCGGCCCACTCCCCGCGCGATGGCAACACCTGCACCAGATCCGGATGGCGCTCGGCAATCCGTTCCACCATAAATCCAAGTCCCGCCCCCGCCAGAATTGCCTGATGCAGGCTGCGGTCATCCGCCACCCTGAACGTAACCTGCTCTAGCGCGATATTGTCCTTTAGCCACTGGTGATAAGGCGCACGCGATTGCGGCTCGTCATAACTGACAAAGCGGTGCGACCCCAGATCATCTTCGTTTTTAGGCATTCCATTGGCCTCGATATAGCTTTTCGAGCCATAGAGCGCGATACATTCGGTTGAAAATTTCTGCACCACATTGTCGGGCTGATCCGGTGGTGATCCGGCCCGAATGGCCACATGTGCCTCGCCATATTCCAGCCGGAACAGGCGTGACCCGGTCAGGTAACGCACCGAAACATCGGGGTGTTCTTGCTGGAACCGCACAAGGATCGGCGTCAGCACATGTGAAAAACTGGCCAGCGAGGTGACCACCAGTTCCCCTGTCACGGTATCGCCCTGCCCGCGTATCCGTCCGGCCAACTGGGCAAACTGATCGTCCGTTGCCTGGGCCACCCGCAACAGATCAGCGCCTGCTTCGGTCGGGGTGTAGCCGCGCGCGTGGCGCTGAAACAGCTTGGTGCCCATCTGCGCCTCGAGCGCATCAATATGCCGGATCACCGTGGCGTGGTGCACCCCCAGATCCTGCGCCGCCCCGCTGACCGTTCCGGCACGGGCAACGTGATATGCCGTGCGGATTTCATCCCAGTTGTTCATTTTCTGCTCCCGATATCTATGTGCATATATAAACACATCCTGTTCACAATCACATATTGCGTTTATAAATGCAAAGATCTTTCTTATAGGTCAGCAACAAAAAGGAAAGATCATGACCAAACACATTCTGCGCATCGACGCCTCATTACGCCAATCAGATTCTGTCACCCGTGGCCTTCTGGACCGCATCACGCAGCAATTCACCGGTGCGACCGTCACCACACGCGACCTTTCCGCAGGTCTACCCCTGATCAACGGGGAATGGATCGGCGCTAACTTTACCCCCGCCGCAGACCGCAGCGTGGCGCAAAACGAGGCGCTAAAACAGTCGGATAGCCTGATTGACGAAATCAAAGCCGCCGACACCCTTGTTCTGGGTCTGCCGATTTACAACTCCACCGTTCCCACAGCGTTCAAGGCGTGGATCGATCTGATCGCGCGGGTCGGGCTGACCTTTCAA
>JAFLKA010000209.1 GCA_022712735.1 Marinosulfonomonas sp.
TTCAGGCGCATCCCCGCCCATCAGGCCCACCGGACCACCCGCAGGCAGAACCTCGCCGATTTCTCCGTATACACGGTTTAACCCCGTCAGGACCAAAAGGTAACCGCTGGAAGGCTCCAGAATTATCACGTTTCCGTAGTCAAGCAACGGGCCGCGATAGCGAATTGTCGCGGGCCACGGGGTGGTGACGATGGACAGCGGGCGGGTTGCCAGCAACAGACCGGGGCGGCGCACGCCTGCGGCGTCGGCTTCGTTATAACGGCGCAACAGGGTGCCGTTGACGGGCAGCGGCAGGGTCCCTTTGGCATCCTCGAAACCGGGCAGGTCGATTTGTTGGTCTGAATTTTCGGATATTTCGACCAACCCGCTGGCGAACCCTTCCAGAGTTTCACTGCTGTCCAGCAGGTTCGCGGTTTTTACCGGATCTTCGGTAAACCGTTTGGGCAGGTCGGTGCGGTCGGAAACCGCTTGCGACAATTTCGTGCGCGCGTCCTGCACACCACGCAACCCGTCAACCAGTATCTGGGCCGAGCTTTGTTGCAGCGAGTGCAGCAATGCGACCTCCTCCAACTGCCCGCGCAAGGCTTCGGCCTGCGCCTGAATTGCCGGGGTCACTTCGGACAGGATCATGCCGGAACGCGCCGTGCCAATCGGCCCTGACGGATGCAACAGCAGCAGGGGCGCCGATGTGGCTTCCATGCTTTGCAACACTCCCAACAAGCGCGAGACTTCATCCCGCTTGGCATCAAATTCCAGCTGCAGAGATTGTTCGCGGATCGCCGCACGGCGCATACCTTCGCGCATCGCCACCAACCCCGTCTCGTATGCCTGAATGGTCTGGGTCAGGGCGGCCACGCGGTCGCTGGCTTGTTCCGCATCCCGCAGGGCAATCGCCGCCATGTTCAATTGCTGGGCAGCGCGTTTGGCCAGATGTGCGGGGTCGGTATCGGCGACCACAACGGGGGCGGTCAGCATCAGTGCGATGGTTAAAAGCAGGCCGCGCCAACTCATTTGTTGATCAGGCTTTCGCCAGTCATTTCGTCGGGCAAAGGCAGGTTCATCAGGTCCAGCAATGTCGGGGCAAGGTCAGATAAACGCCCTTGATGCAGGCCTGCACCATCAGGCCCGCCGACCAAGATCACCGGCACCGGATTGGTGGTGTGGGCGGTGTGTGGCCCGCCGGTTCCAGGGTCAATCATGGTTTCGCAATTGCCGTGATCCGCTGTCACAATCATCGCGCCGCCTGCTTTGTCCAATGCAGCCAGCACCCGACCAAGCCCAAGGTCCACCGCCTCGCAGGCCTTGATCGCGGCGGGGATGTTGCCAGTGTGGCCAACCATATCGGGGTTGGCGTAGTTGGTGACGATCAGGTCATAACCATCCTCGATGGCCTGCACGAAATGGTCCGTCACCTCACTCGCTGACATTTCCGGCTGCAAATCATAAGTCGCCACCTTGGGGCTTTGGGCCATATAACGGTCCTCGCCCACTTCGGGCGTTTCCTTGCCGCCATTCAGGAAAAACGTCACATGCGGGTACTTCTCGGTTTCGGCCAGCCGGAACTGGCGCAACCCCTGTTTGGCCACCCATTCGCCCAACGTATTGACCAGTTTTCGTTTCGGGAACACCGTGGTCATATAGGCGCTATGGGCGTCGGAATATTGCACCATGCCGAGCAACGCCGAAAGGGCCGGACGCTTGCCGGTTTTAAAACCGTCAAAATCAGGCTGACCAATGGCGGCCAGTATTTCACGGGCGCGATCAGCGCGGAAATTCAGGCAAAAAATACCGTCGCCATCCTGCACACCCTTATAGTCCGCAATCACCGTGGGTTTGATAAACTCGTCCGTAACATCGCGCGCGTAGGATTGTGTGACAGCATCGACAGCGCTAGCCGCATCCAGCCCCTTACCGTTGATCATCGCGCCGTAAGCCAGCCCTACCCGTTCCCAACGGTTGTCCCGATCCATCGCATAATAGCGCCCGATCACCGTGGCCACGCTTGCCCCATCCGGCAATCGCGCGACCAGATCGGCAATGAATTCAGCCGCCGATTTGGGCGGCACATCGCGCCCGTCGGTCATGGCGTGGATCAGCACGGGAACGCCTGCATCCGCAATCACCTTGGCCGCCGCAATCACATGATCGATATGCCCATGCACCCCGCCATCCGACACCAGCGCCATCAGATGCGCTGTGCCGCCTGCGGCTTTTATCGTGGCAATAAAATCCTGCAAAATGGTGTTCTTGGCAAACGAGCCACCCTCAATCGCCAGATCAATCATCCCCAAATCCATCGGCACCACGCGCCCAGCGCCAATATTGGTATGCCCCACCTCGGAGTTGCCCATCTGGCCGCTTGGCAGGCCCACATCAGGGCCGTGGGTGATCAACTGGGACGACGGGCAATCGCGCAGGATACGGTCGAAATTCGGCGTGTCGGCCAGTGCGGGGGCGTTGGCCGCGTCCGCCTCGCGGATACCCCAGCCATCAAGGATGCACAGAACGACAGGTTTGGGTGTGGTCATGGGGTGTGTTCCCTATAGAGGTTGTGAGTGTTTTACGGGTCGCAGGTGGGAAGGGCAACTGGTAGGATAGGAGACGGTTTGCTAAAATAACAGGGTAGCAGAAATATAGGTTTCCCTAAAGACAGGGTTAAAGAGTCAGTAACATGTTAATAAAGCTTCGGGACTACGAACGAATTTATAAAATAATCCGCTCTGTCATTGCAAATGAAGGCAGTGATACATCAGGGGCTTGTGCATATTTTAGTGCCTTTGGAGCCTATATTCTTACCAAACACTATAATCTTGGCCCTGAATTGAAATGTGGCCTTGCCGCGTTTTACACGGGAGGTAACCATGAAGTTATTTTGTTTGGTGAAGAGCATAATGGCACGGTTACGGGGGCGCTAGACAATTTCCATTGTTGGATCGAAGTCGATGGCTGGGCTATTGACTTTATGGCTCCAGAATTTTCGAAGTTTGATACAGGTAATTTCGATGTGCCCGCAAAAATGTTTCAGAAACGCCTTGGTGATATGGCTTCAAATATTAATGATATGGCAGCGCCAGGGGACTTTTTCTTTTCGCCAAATACAGAAAAAACACAACTTAATTTGGAGCAGTTCACCTCAAAAATTGGTTATAGTGATTTAGCCGAGATTTGTTCTTCATGGTTCAGGAAATATCCCAAAAAAATACCTCCGAAGATAATGATTGGAGATGGCAAGGGCAACAATAATTTGGTGACCTTATCTGGGCCACCAATAAAAGGTAGATGGTAGAACACCCTCAAACCCGATGATACGGCCCGCCCGCCAATATCGTCGCCGCCCGATACAACTGCTCACTGAGCATCACCCGCACCAGCATATGCGGCCAGACCATTGCGCCAAACGACAGTTTGAAATCGGCGCGGTCCCGCAGCGCTTTGGCGATCCCGTCAGCACCACCAATCACAAAGGCCAGATCGGATGTGCCCTGATCACGCCATCCACCCAGCTTTTTGGCAAAATCAGGTGAGGGCATCACGCGGCCCCTCTCGTCCAGCGCACAGATCACAGCGCCCTTGGGGATGGCACGTTCCAGCAGGGCCGCCTCGGCCGCCATGCCGCCGCCTTTTTTATCCTCGACCTCGTGAACCGTCACCGGCCCAAGGCCCAAGCTGCGGCCTGTGCGGTCAAATCGTGTCAGGTAATCTTCAAGCAATTCACGCTCGGGGCCAGCCCGCAGGCGGCCAACGGCGCAAATATGCACCCGCATCAGATGGAGTCAGCGGGGCGGCTGTCAATGTCAGTGGGGCGTATGCCCTGCCACAGTTTTTCCAACTGATAGAATTCGCGCACTTCGGGACGGAACACATGCACAATCACATCGCCCGCATCAATCAGCACCCAATCGCCCTGATCCTTGCCCTCGATCTTGGGGAAAATCTCGAATTCGTGCTTCAACTGATCCGACAGCTTTTCCGCCATCGCGCTGACCTGACGCGAGGAGCGGCCCGAACAGATCACCATATGATCCGCGATCTCGCTTTTGCCTTTCAGGCTAATCGCGATCACGTCTTCGGCTTTGCTGTCATCAAGCGAGGTAAGGATACGTTCAAGCAGTGTTTTGCTTGAAACCGGTTTAGATGTGCTGGACAAACCTGTCCTCCTTAGGAAAGCGCGGGGTGCATGCCATGAGTAGCATTGGAATCGTTAAATCTCAATGTGCGCTTATGGGGTGGCATCGGGGCGGGTTCAAGCATTGATTTCAGGTGGGCGCCTACGGGGCCAATCTGTTGCATCATGGTAGAGCTGCCCGATTTGCAGGATACGCGCATCCGACCCGCGCTGCCCGACCAGTTGCATGCCCATCGGCAGGCCTGCCGCGCCGAAACCTGCGGGCACGTTCAATGCGGGCAGGCCAGTCAGGGATGCGGGCACCACGATCTCCATCCAGCGGTGATAGGTGTCCATGTCGCGGCCCATCACGGTTTTTGGCCAATGCAGGTCGGCGTTAAACGGGAATATCTGGGCGGATGGCAGGGCCATCACACCGACATCCGGTTGGCTAGCGAAGGCTGCGAACCATGTTGAGCGGATCACGCTGGCCTCGTGCACCTCGACGGCGGACATGGCCAATCCGCGCTCGATCTCCCAGACCATTTCGGGTTTCAGCAGGTCGCGGGTTTTCGGCTCATTATATAGTGGCGCCTGTTTTGCGGCGATGGCCCAACTGCGCAGAGTAGTCCATGACTGCCAGAGCTGTTCAGGGGCAATCGGCGGGGTGAAGGGTTTGACCGTCGCACCCAAGTCGCGCATTTGGTCCAGCGCGACCTCGCACAGATGCAGGATTTCGGGGTCCATCGGGTAATAGCTGCCCCAATCGCCAACCCAGCCAATCGTTACCCCCTTTAACGTGGTCGCATCGGCCAGCGGCGCAAACTGCGGCACACCATGGGGCAGACGCGTATCCGGCACGGCCATCACTTGTAGCAACAACACCAGATCGCGGATGTTGCGGGCCATTGGGCCGCTAGTTGATAACTGATGCAGGAAACTATCACCCGCAGGGTCATCCGGCACCAAACCGTAACTGGGCCGAAACCCGTAGACATTGTTCCACGCCGCCGGATTGCGCAATGACCCCATCATGTCAGAGCCATCCGCCAGCGGCAGCATCCCCGTGGCCAGCGCCACCGCCGCCCCGCCGCTAGAGCCGCCCGCCGAAACACTGGTGTCATACGGATTACGCGTCACACCATAGACCGGATTATAGCTGTGCGAGCCAAGACCAAATTCCGGCGTGTTGGTTTTGCCGATGATGATTGCACCCGCCGCACGGATGCGCTGCACCATCAGGCTGTCAGCGTCAGGGATGTTATCGGCAAAAATGGGTGACCCGTATGTGGTGCGGATGCCCTTGGTCTCGGTCAAATCCTTGATAGCGAAAGGCATACCATGCAGCGGGCCTTTGGGCGGGGTGGCATCGGCAGCCTTGGCCTCGGCCAGAATATCATCAGCCGGACGCATCCCGACGATGGCGTTTAGCGCGGGGTTGATGGCGTCAATACGGGCAAGCGTTTGCGTGACCAGTTCAACCGACGACATACTTTTATCTAGCAGCGCCGCGATCAGATCAGTTGCATCCATCACTCCGGCTTATCCCCCAACACCTTCACTTCGCGCTGCGGGAACGGGATGGAAATGTCGTTTTCCTTGAAAATATCCCACAGCGCCAAAAACACATTGCCGCGAATGTTGGTCAAACCATCTGTCGGGTCAGTGATCCAGAACCGCAGGATGTAATCGACCGAACTGTCACCAAAACCCACAATGTGACAGACGGGCGGGCGCATGGTCAGCACCCGATTAACCGAGGCCGCAGCCTCGCGGGCCAAGGCCCGCACCTGATGCGGATCATCGCCGTAAGCTGTGCCAAAGAAGATATCGAGCCGCACAAAATCATTGGTATGGGACCAGTTGACCACCTGATTGGTGATCAAATCCTCGTTCGGGATCAGGTATTCCTTACCGTCCCGCGTCACCACCGAGGCATAGCGCGCGCCCAATGTGTTGATCCAGCCAAAGGTTTCGCCCAGCGAAATCACATCGCCCGGTTTGATTGATTTATCCATCAGGATGATCACACCCGAAACAAGGTTCGACACCACCTTTTGCAAACCAAACCCAAGGCCGATGCCGATGGCGCCGGACAAAACCGCAAGACCGGTCAGATCAAACCCGACCGCCTTTAACCCGACAAAAAATGCGAACCCATACAGGATGACCTGCATGAATTTCACCATCAACACCTGCATGGATGGCGATATTTCCTCGTTATTGCGGATACGCTTTGTTGTGCCTTTAGAGATCAGCCGCGCCAGCGAAAAGAAGATGGCCGTCACCACCAATGCCTTGATGATCATAAACAGCGACAAGCGGAAATCACCAAACTCGATCGCCAACTGGTCCAGCAATTGTTCGGTCGCCGTGACAAGGCCCAGGAAATACAGCGTCACATAGGTCCATGCGCCCCATGTAACGATGCGGCGCAGTAATGCATTGTGAATAAACCGCGCAACGACCACCACCATCAGCCATGCAAAGGCAATCGTGCCGACAATAGACAGCAGATAATAGCGCGACGGAAACAGGTTAAGCACATCACGTTCGACCGCAATCACAACCCAGATCAGGACCACAAAAACAATCAGCCGCAAACGTTTCAGCAGCAGTACAAAAATACGCAGCTGCCATTTCGGCCGCCCGGCTAACCCACGTATCCGCTCATGGATTTTCGGCCCGAAATACAGTTTGAACAGATACGCCACGATCAGCAGCGCAATCATAATACCCATCTGGGTCAGACGCGAGGGCAGCAATAAACTGCTGGAAAACGCAATCAGCTTGTCACTCAGAACCTGTATCTGATCGCTTAAACTCTGGACTTCTTGAACTGTATCATTCTCCATATTTGCAGGTTTGCACAGTTATTACCGGTTAGACAATGGTCACGGCCCTTGCCCGCCCGCCTTGTGCGATGTATTCCCTCTGTATGACTCGTATTTTCGACATAGATGACCACGCCCGCCTGCCTTGGCGGTTCTATGGCCAAAGCCTTTCGATTGGCTCGGACCTATAGTTCGATCCGGCGCTACTGCGCTGCCCGTCACACATATTCATTCACATCTCGCGGGAAAGGAAACACCATGACCGCCCCGAATACTGGCCCGAAAACACTCTATGATAAAATCTGGGATGCCCACATCGCCCATGAGGCCGAAGACGGCACCACCCTTTTATATATCGACCGCCATCTGGTCCA
>JAFLKA010000362.1 GCA_022712735.1 Marinosulfonomonas sp.
CCGCGCGATTTGCCGATCCAGTTGGCCTGCATAATACGGACCTTTTCGGGCCAGTTTTCCAAACCATCCAGCGCTGTCAGCAATTCCTCGCTAAAATCGGAGATTTTAAAGAACCATTGTGTCAGCTCGCGACGTTCAACCGGCGCATTCGAGCGCCAGCCTTTGCCGTCAATCACCTGTTCATTGGCCAACACGGTCATATCGACCGGATCCCAGTTCACAGTGGCCTTCTTGCGGTAAATCAGATCCTTGCCCAGCATATCAATGAACATCGCCTGTTGCTGGCCGTAATATTCAGGATCACAGGTGGCAAATTCGCGGGACCAGTCGATCGACAGGCCCAGCGGTTTCATTTGCGCCCGCATGTCGGCGATATTATTGTAGGTCCAGTCCTTTGGATGGCCACCGATTGCCATCGCGGCGTTTTCGGCGGGCATTCCAAAGGCGTCCCAGCCCATTGGATGCAGGATGTTATGACCAGTCGACATTTTGTAACGCGCGATCACGTCGCCCATGGTGTAGTTGCGCACGTGGCCCATGTGGATGCGCCCCGACGGGTAGGGGAACATCTCCAGCACGTAGTATTTCGGCTTTGATTCGTCGCGCTTGGCCTTGAACACCTCGTGTTTATCCCACGCGGCCTGCCATTTTGCTTCGATTTCATTCGCGGTGTAGCGGGACATGTTTATCGCATCCTTGATGTGAAAACGCCGGACGATAAGCCCGGCGTGGTATTATTATAGCGTTCCGTGCCGGGTTCTAGAATTTGCCGTCACGTATCCGCAATTGGCGCGCGCGGGTCAGGATCGCATCCTCAACGGCGCGAACCGTATCGGCGCTGGCTACACCGCCACGAGTGCGCAGCGCAATATTGAGCGAACGGGCGTCAAGTGCTGGATCCTGCACGTAAATCGTTGCCTTATAGGCACGACCACCGCCGGGTGGAGTGCCATATCCGGTGACAATGATGCCCGTGAACGGGTCTGCGGCCTCGATTGGCAGGAAATTCAGCACCTCTAAGGATGCATTCCAGATGTATTTATTCACTTTTACAGTGGTGTTCGGGTCGTCTTTGTTGCCCAGAAGGTCCCAGATGGTTGAACGCTTCTGTTCTTCGACCTTTGGCGCGGCTTTGGTATTTGCGCTGCCGCCTGAACCGGACGAGCCGATAGAGCCACTGCCCAACCGACTGCCGCCGCCACATGCCGACAGAGCTAAAATGGCTGAAATCGCTATGATTCCGGTGATTTTGTGCCCAAATGTCATTTCTGCTGCCCCAAATCTGTTATATCACCCTAGTAACCAAGGCTTATGAGACGGGCAAGGCTTTTTGGGATGTTACAACACACTATATATATAGGCCGATAGCCGCTCACCAAACTGTGGCAAAGCTGCATCATGCGCGGGCGCATTGATTTCTATGGTTTAGCGAATCTTGCAAATGAAGGCGTTAAGCGCGAGATACCTAGCATACTCAATTCGGATTTCCCTGAATTGAGGTGCACGTTTTAACAAACGAGGGAAAACGAAATGAAAAAAATTCTTCTCACGACAACTGCAATGGTTGCCTTTGCTGGCGCCGCTTCTGCAGAAGTTTCACTGTCTGGTTATGCCGAAATCGGCGTTATTGGCGGTTCCGCTATGGAAACTCAATTCCACAACGACATTGACATTAAATTCAGCCTGTCCGGTGAAACAGACAATGGTCTGACATTCGGCGCGACAATCGATCTGGACGAAGTTACTCGCGCGGGTGACGACGACGGTATCCCACACACAGCTAACGAAGCGTCTGCCTTCGTTTCTGGCGGTTTTGGTACAATCACTTTGGGTGACACCGATGGCGCATTCGACTGGGCGATTCAAGAAGTTGGTATCGGTTCGGCACTGACCGACGATCACACAACTCACGCTGGTTTCAACTTCAACTCCGGCCTTGACGGAAGCTATGATGGTCAAGTTCTGCGTTACAACAACACCTTTGGTGATTTTGGCGTAGCTTTGTCCGCTGAATTGGATGATTCTGGTGTAGGCAGCACAGCTTGGGGTATCGGCGTTAAATATAACGCTGCTCTGGGTGGTGTAGATCTGGGTCTTGGCCTAGCTTACCAATCTGGTGATGCTATTACAGCTGCAGTTGCTGCGGTAGACCCAACAGCTGGTCCTGATGGCATTTTCGGAAATCTGGATGATACTCCTGCCGTTGCTGCTGTAGCTGCTTCAGTAGCGGGTACCACAGACGTTTGGGGTATTTCTGTTGATGCTAAATTTGGCGGTGGTTTCCGCGCAATCGTGAGCTACTCCGATGAGGATGTCGCTGGTGTTAGCACAACACACACTGGCCTGGGTCTTGGCTATACAACAGGTGCGCTGACTGTTTCGGCAAACTATGGTGTATATGATACAGTAGGTGTTCTTGATACAGACGGTTACGGTCTTGCTGTAAACTATGATCTGGGCGGTGGCGCAGTTGTCATGGCTGGCTATGGTTCCGGTTCTGTTGCTGGCGCACCAAGCGTCGACACATGGTCAATCGGCCTTGGTCTGTCCTTCTAATTTAGAAGAACAACCTATCTAAAAGAGAGCGGGCCTTCGGGTCCGCTCTTTTCTTTTGTGCAGGTTTCTGTTTGTTTGCCGTGAAAGCCAAGCGGAGCCACCCTATGTCATTGTCTGAAA
>JAFLKA010000190.1 GCA_022712735.1 Marinosulfonomonas sp.
GCCAAAGATCGACACGTGGATATGGGCGGGGCGCCAGTTGTTGACCCAGTTGCGCCACGGGTATGCGCCGGGTTTCACAGTGCGGAAATAGTAGTAGCCGTCGGCATCGGTCATGGTGCGCCCGCAACCGCCGAAATTCGGGTCAATCGGCGCAAGATAGGTGTCTTTCTTGTGTCGATAACGTCCCCCCGCGTTGGCCTGCCAGATTTCGACCATGGTGTTTGGCACGGGACGGGCATTTTCGTCCAGCACACGGCCATGCACGATGATGCGCTCGCCGATAGGATCGCCGCCGTGGCTGTAGTTCTTGATCAGGTCATTATCCAGCGCGTCAATATCGTTGTGGCTGAACACGGGGCCGGTGATTTCGGACAGCGAGTTTTCCAGCGACAGCAGCGCGTATTGCGGCGAACGGGTCAGGGAGGTTTTGTAATCCGGCGTCAGGGCAGGCGCGTGGTGTTGGCGGTCGCGCATGTAGTATTCGGCGGGGTTGTTCATAGCTCTACTCCCATCTCGGCGTAGGTTTCTTTGGCGATTTTAAGCGCATGATTGGCGGCAGGCACGCCGGCGTAAACCGCCACATGCATCAATGTTTCGCGCAGCTCGTCGGGCGTGGCACCCGTGTTGGCGGTGGCGCGGATGTGCATGGCGACCTCTTCCCAATGGCCACCGGCGGCCAACAGGGCAAGCGTGATCAGGGACCGGTCGCGTTTGCTCAACGCGTCGCCAGACCAGACTGTGCCCCACGCCCCCTTGGTGATCATGTCCTGAAACGGGGCATCAAATGCGGTTTTGTCGGCTTCGGCGCGGTCCACATGGGCGTCGCCCAGCACAGCACGCCGGGTCTTCATGCCGGTTTCATAAGGGTCAGACATGGCCTTGCTCCTTTAGGAATGCGGTCAGGATGGTGGCGTATTCTTTGGGTTGTTCAACGCAAGGCAAATGGGCTGCCCCACGGATCAACTGAAACCGTGATCCTTTGATCAGGTCTGCGGTTTCGCGCACAAGGTCCGGCGGGGTGGAGCCATCCTCGGCCCCTGCGATTGCCAGCGTTGGCAGGGTCAGGCGGGCGGTGCTATCGAACAGGTCGGTTTCTGAAATAGCGGCGGAACAGCCGAGGTATCCTTTGATCGGGGTGCGGCACAGCATATGCCGCCACGCAGCCAGCGTGGAGGGGTTTTCACGTCGCCAGCGGGCCGCGAACCAGCGCTCCAGAATGGCCTCTTCCAGCGCCTCGATACCACCCTTGCGCACGTCCTGCATGCGACTCTGCCACATGGCCGTGGTGCCGATTTTGGCCGCCGTGTTGGACAGCACCATTGCACGCACCAGATCCATGCGTTCGGCCGCCAGCCCCTGGGCAATCATGCCGCCAATAGACAGGCCGACAAAGATGCAATCCTTGACCTTCAGGTGGTCCAGCAACGCCGCCGCATCCGCCACCAGATCGCCCATGAAGTAATCCCCGTCAGGGGCCGAGGTCAGCCCGTGGCCGCGGGTATCATAGCGGATCAGACGCAAGCCTTTGGGCAGCAGCGGCAGCAGTTGGTCCCAGAGCCGGAAATCAGTGCCCAGCGAATTTGAGAATACCACGGGTGCGCCGTTCGGGTCGCCCTGATCTGCGTAATGCACTGTAATGCCGTTCAAATCGATCATCTGCATCAGTATGGCAACCCCACATAATTTTCCGCCAGCACCTTTTGCGCCGCCTCATTACAGCGCAAAAATTCCAGATCGGCCCGCTGCATTTTCAGATCAAACGCGGATTGATCGGGAAAGCGGTGCAGCATGTTGGTCATTGACCAGCTGAACCTTTCAGCCTTCCAAATTCGCGTTAGCGCGCGTTCCGAATACCGTTCCAGCCCTTCATTATCCTTGTCATGATAGGCATTGATCAACCCGTTATACAAATAATGAATATCCGAGGCGGCTGTGTTTAGCCCCTTGGCCCCCGTGGGTGGCACGATGTGGGCGGCGTCGCCACACAGAAACAGACGGCCCCAGCGCATTGGTTCGGTGACGAAACTGCGTAAGGGGGCGATGGATTTTTCAATGGACGCGCCGGTGATCAGAGTGTCAGCGGTGCTTTCGGGCAGGCGGCGTTTGAGTTCATCCCAGAACGTGGCGTCATCCCATTTTTCCAGCGGGTCATCCAGTGGCACCTGAATGTAATAGCGTGACAGGTTCTCGTGGCGCATGGAACACAGCGCAAAGCCGCGTTCCGATGAGGAGTAGATCAATTCGTGATGCACCGGCGGGGTTTCGGACAGCACCCCGAGCCAACCAAACGGATAGGCTTTTTCATAGTCGCTGCGCACATCATCGGGGATGGTCTGGCGACTGACCCCGTGAAACCCGTCGCAACCCGCAACGTAATCGCAATCAATCCGCGCATCACCATCGCCCGCATCATAGGTGACGTAAGGCGCATCCGTATCGGCCCCGTGGATTTGCACGCCGTCGGCGTTAAAGATGATCTTGCCATCCATTGCCGCGCGGGCGTCGTATAGATCACGGGTCAGTTCGGTTTGGCCGTAAACCACCACGGGGGTGCCGGTGTGTTTGGTGAAATCAATGCGAAAGCTGGTGTTCCCGTAGGCGATCACTGTGCCGTCATGAATGAACCCTTCGGCGTCCATCCGTTTGGCCACGCCAGCCTCGCGCATCAGGTTGACAAAGCCAACCTCGAGCACACCAGCACGGATGCGGCCCAGCACGTAATCACGGGTTTTACGTTCCAGCACAACGGTGTCGATGCCCTTGCGATGCAAAAGCTGGCTGAGCAGCAAGCCCGATGGCCCGCCGCCGATAATGACGACCTGTGTGCGCATTAGAATCCTCCCGTTATGGCTCAGTATCGGGGAAGGTAGTTTGCAATGTCAATTAAATCTGCTGGGGGCAGCCAGTTTTGCTATCTGAAAATGAAAAAGCCTCGGTTGCATGTCGGGAGGGAACACGCCACCGAGACTAAATAACCAGGCTGAGTTTAGAGTAACACTTAAAGTGGAATACGCCTAGTCGGGTATTCCTTACCTGCGATCAAACAGTTGCATATGTGCCATGATCTGTCCGTGATCCGAGGCGAGTTTGTTATAGGGGGCCTCCTCGTGGGAGCCGTCGGTGATGTGGTCATTATAGACGCTGAAATACTCCATCTCGCCGATTTTATCGTCATAATCAGGGTGGAAATGGCGGCTCATCAGGATTTGGTCGAT
>JAFLKA010000069.1 GCA_022712735.1 Marinosulfonomonas sp.
AATTTCGTTGATGCACCGGAAAACAGCTTGGCTTTGGAGGCGACCTGCGCGTGGACCTCAAGGCCGATCACCAGCTCCCAGTCATGTTTCGCGCCTGCGATCACTTTGGGTTTGGGCGATTCATATGTGAGGTCGAGCATGGCTAGGTCCATCCGGCTGTTGGTTGTTGCAAGCCTTCTAAGGGAGGGGGCAAGACGGAGCAAGGGGGCGGATTGCTCAAGAGGGGATTTGGCGCTAGGTGTTGGGTGTAATTATTAGGATAAATACCAATGCGCCTGTCCCGTATTCTGTCTGCCATTTTGTTGTCTTTACCTATGGCGTGTTCTTCGGCTGACGACACCATTCCACCCCCGCCGTTCCTTGGCGATCCCGCGGCACAGCCATCCATGCGCTGGGATCATCGGCCCGAGGCCAGCCAATGGACGGCCAGTGCAATGCGTGCTGTTCTCACGGGGGCGGGGCAGCCGTTAACCAGCATGGTGCCATCAGACATTGCGGCGTGGTGCCCGACCTATCCGCAGAATAACGCTGAAATACGGGCGATGTTCTGGGTTGGCCTGCTATCGGCAATGGCCAAACATGAAAGCACATGGAATCCGGCGGCTGTGGGTGGCGGCGGGCAATGGTTTGGGCTGGTGCAAATATCGCCAGCCACGGCACGCGGATATGGCTGTGGGGTGACCAGTGGCGAGGCGCTAAAGAATGGGACGGCCAACCTGTCCTGTGCGATTCGTATCATGGCCCACACAGTGCCCCGTGACGGGGTTGTGGCGGCCGGTATGCGCGGAGTGGCCGCCGATTGGGGGCCATTCCACAGTTCTGCCAAACGCGCCGATATGGCGGCGTGGACATCATCGCAGGATTACTGTCAGTAAATAGCCAGAAGTTCTACGGGTTCATAACCGCCTTCAGGCGTGGCTCGATCTCGGCTTTGGTGCCGGCATATGTCGGCAGGCCGCGTGGCCCCCAACCTTTGCCGTTTGGACCACCTACCATGCCTTCGGACACATCCAGAAGGTTTGGAAACCCTTGCTGGTTCAACGCATCAAACACATAGCCGGACCGGTTGCCTGTGCGACAAATCAGGGCGATGGGTTTTTCGGGGTAGGCCGCGCGTAGTTTCACCAGTGAATCCACAAAGGTTTTTTCAGTCATATCCAGCGCAATCGCCCCCTCGGCAATACCGGTCTGCGCCCATTCTTCGGGTCTGCGGATGTCGACCAGAATGATATTGCCGGATTTGGCCGCGACATAGACATCTGGTGCGCTGATCACCGTTTCGGAGGCGGATGCGGGCTGCGTGGTTAGCGATAGACCGACAACGGCACCGCCGATAGCGCCAATCAAAAAGCCGCGACGATTTGCACGTGCAAAGGGGATGGTGACTTGTGATTGCATTTGGTCTACTCCACTGTGATGTTTAACGTGGTTTTATGGCTGCAAAAGAACACATTGCAAAGCCCGAATGTGAGGTTTAGCACTGACAAAAGGTCACATTCGCGTGTAGCGGTGTGTGGGGAACAAGGAGGAACGAGTCTTGAAAATAGGTGCACCTAAGGAAGTTTTTGAAGGCGAAGCGCGGGTGGCGATGACGCCCGAAAGTGCGTTGCAGCTGCAAAAACTAGGGTATGATTGTCTGATCGAGGCGGGTGCGGGCAAGGCGGCCGGTTTCTCGGACAAAACCTATAAAGAGGCAGGCGTGACGGTGATCCGCGGGGCCGTGGCCCTGTGGAAAGCGGCCGATGTAATCACCAAGGTTCGCCCCCCGACCAAGACCGAAGCACGCCGATTAACCAAGGACAAGACGCTGATTTCGTTCTTCTTTCCTGGTCAAAGCGAAGAATTGATGGAATTGGCAAACTCCAAGGGTGCCAATGTGATTGCGATGGACATGGTGCCGCGTATTTCCCGTGCCCAAAAAATGGACGCGCTGTCCTCGATGGCCAATATCGCCGGTTACCGTGCGGTGATCGAGGCTGGTAACAATTTCGGCCGCTTCTTTACCGGCCAAGTCACCGCCGCTGGTAAAGTGCCGCCCGCCAAGGTGTTGGTGATTGGCGCCGGTGTGGCCGGATTGGCCGCGATTGGCACCGCAACCAGCTTGGGCGCGATCACCTATGCGTTCGACGTGCGCCCCGAGGTCGCCGAGCAGGTCGAATCTATGGGCGCCGAATTTGTGTTCCTTGATTTCGAGGAAGATCAGGCCGATGGTGCCGCGACCGGTGGCTATGCCCCCGTGTCCAGCCCCGAATTTCGCGCAGCACAACTGGCCAAGTTCCGCGAAATCGCCCCCGACATCGACATCGTCATCACCACCGCGTTGATCCCGAACCGCGAAGCGCCCGAGCTGTGGACCAAAGATATGGTCGAAGCGATGAAACCGGGCAGCGTGATCGTCGATCTGGCGGCCGAAAAAGGCGGCAACTGCAAGCTTACGGTAATGGACGAGAAAGTCGTCACCAAAAACGGTGTCACCATCATCGGCTACACAGATTTCCCCAGCCGGATGGCGTCGCAATCCTCGACCCTATACGCCAATAACATCCGCCACATGCTGGATGATCTGACGCCGGACAAAGACGGCAAACTGAACCACGACATGGAAGATGATGCGATCCGCGGCGCGACCGCGACCTATAAGGGTAAAATCACCTTCCCGCCGCCGCCGCCCAAAATACAGGCGATCGCGGTGCAGGCCCCGAAAGAAGCGCCCAAAGAGCTGACAGCCGCCGAGAAACGCAGCTTGGAGGTGGCCGAATTCAAGGCCGCGACCAAACAGCAGGTTGGTCTGCTGGCGGGGGGGGCCGTGATGATGCTGATCATCGGCGCATACGCACCTGCCAGTTTCATGCAGCATTTCATCGTATTCGCGTTGTCGTGTTTCATCGGCTTCCAAGTGATCTGGAACGTCAGCCACGCGCTGCACACCCCGTTGATGGCGGTGACCAACGCCATTTCGGGCATCGTGATCCTTGGGGCGTTGTTGCAGGTCGGCTCATCCAATTGGCTGGTGGTGCTGCTTGCATTCGTGTCGATCCTGATCGCGTCTATCAATGTTGTTGGTGGCTTTCTGGTGACACGCCGGATGCTCGCCATGTTCCAGAAATCTTAAGGGGGGACGTGAGATGAGCATTGGTATCGTATCCGCAGCCTATATCGCATCGGCAATCCTATTCATCCTGTCACTGGGCGGGCTAAACAACCAAGAAAGCGCCAAACGCGCGGTCTGGTATGGCATCGTCGGCATGGCGGTGGCGATATTTGCCACCATTTTCGGCCCCGGCATGGGCAATTATTTCCTTGTATTAGTCGCCGTCGCGGCAGGTTCCTACGCGGGCTATTACGTGGCAGGCAAGGTCGAAATGACCGAGATGCCGCAACTGGTGGCCGCCCTGCACAGCTTCGTTGGTTTGGCTGCCGTGTTCATCGGTCTGAACGCCGAGCTGGAACTGGGCACCGTGCTGGCGTTGAAAGACGCTGGCGGGGATCTGTCCACATTGGCCGGTTTCGCTGAAAAGCTGGCCCATAAATCGCCGGTGGAAATCTCGATCCTGAAGGTCGAGGTGTTCTTGGGCGTGTTCATCGGCATCATCACCTTTACGGGGTCAATCATTGCCTTTGGCAAACTGGCGGGCAAGGTCGATGGCGGCTCCAAAAAACTGCCGGGTGGTCATATGCTGAACGCAGGCGCATTGGCCGCCAGCGTGATCCTTGGCATGATGTATTTTGGCGGCGCGGGCATCTGGACGCTGCTGCTGATGATCGTGATTGCAGGCTTTATCGGCTGGCATCTGATCATGGGCATTGGTGGTGCAGATATGCCGGTCGTGGTGTCAATGCTGAACAGCTATTCCGGCTGGGCTGCGGCGGCGATTGGCTTCACGCTGGGCAATGATCTGTTGATCGTGGTCGGCGCACTTGTGGGTTCATCCGGCGCGATCCTGAGCTACATCATGTGTAAGGCGATGAACCGCAAGTTTGTCAGCGTGATCCTCGGCGGCTTTGGCGGGCCATCGGGGCCACAAATGGCGGTCGAGGGAGAGCAAGTTTCGATTGAAGCCGAAGGCGTTGCGGCAGCCCTTGAGGAGGCCGACAGCGTGGTGATCATTCCGGGTTATGGTCTGGCGGTGGCGCAAGCCCAGCAAGCGGTAAGCGAGCTGGTCAAACGGTTGCGCGACAAAGGCAAAACCGTGCGTTTTGCCATTCACCCCGTTGCAGGGCGTCTACCGGGCCACATGAACGTGCTGCTGGCCGAGGCCCGCGTGCCCTATGACATCGTGCTGGAAATGGACGAGATCAACGCCGATTTCCCCGACACCGATGTGGTGATCGTGATTGGCTCCAACGATATCGTTAACCCTGCTGCACAGGACGATCCCAACTCACCGATCGCCGGTATGCCGGTGCTGGAATGCTGGAAAGCCAAGCAGGTGTTTGTGAGCAAACGCGGGCAGGGCACGGGGTATTCCGGCATTGAAAACCCGCTGTTTTATAAGGAAAACACCCGAATGTTCTATGGCGATGCCAAGGATAGCCTGAACAAACTGTTGGCGTTGATCGACTAATCAGCCCGACGATTGAAACTTGACAAAGGCGCCTTTCGGGGCGCCTTTTTTGTTAAAATTGCACCAAAGTAATGACCTGAATCTAGCGTGTTGTTAACATAATTCCTGCCAATCCTGTTGCAAAGAAACGGGATGGAGCAAACCCTGCTTGATAGCGGGGCAATAAAACCAAGATGGCAACCAACACATTTGAAGTTTTCTATCTGGGAACGATGACGGATCTTGATCTGGATGAATCCAATACTGCATCCGAATACGCCGAGAAACTGGTTGGGCTTACCTTTGGTAGCGATACTGATCCGCTCTGGCAGGAAATTACGACCCTTACGGCCGAGGACGCAAATGATGATGGCTATGTTGATTCAAACGATGCAAGACTAACGGCGGAAGACCTAACCTACGATGGCACATCGTCTGCGTTGGATGGATCGGTCGAATATTGGGTCACAATCACCTACACGGATGGCACCACTGCCACAACCGAGATGATGGTGATTCAGGACGTCAGCGGGCGGGTGTTCCTGTCACCGCTGCAGGAAACCGATAACCAGAATGATGTACTGGACGACAAACCGATCGCCTCCATCACGCTTGATAAAGTGTCATGGGACAGCGCCGAAGACATATATCTGGACGTTGAAAGTGATGCGTTTATTGTTTGTTTTGCTGGCGGCACCCTGATCGAAACAGATCAGGGCCAGATCAATGTGGCGCGCCTGAACGTCGGGGACAGGGTGCGCTCGAAAATAGCAATGCGGATGTTTGGTAGCTATGAGGTGCTGATTGCGGCCAAAAAGCTGGTGGGGCTGCCCGGAATTGCGGTGGATAAAACCACGCGCTATGTCATCTACTGGCACTTTCTTTTTAATCACCACGAGATTATCTTTAGCGAAGGGGCCGCAACAGAAAGTCTGTTCACCGGCCCTGAGGCGCTGAGGGCAATGAAGCCGGATGCACGGCGCGAATTTCTTTCGCTTTTCCCGCAATTGGAAGCAGCAAAAGAGACACCGGATGCCGCACGCAGATTATTCATGGACATGCCCGAAACCGGATGGTCGTGCGCCATAAGAAAAATGCACAGGCGGTTTTTCAAGCATAACAGGGACCATATGAGTGATAATACCGCTTGTCCTAGAGTGTACTCTAGCCGTTAAGGTACCTGTGAATCACTTCACGGGGGCCTTTTATGGCGTGTTCACAATGATGATCGGAGAGTTTGCCCGCGCGGCGGGACTGACCGTATATACCGCCCGGTTTTACGTGAAGATCGGGCTGATCCCTGCGCCACCGCGTGATGATGGCGGGCGACGGGTCTATTCCGAGGACAGCCTTGGCTGGATCAGGTTTTTGAAACAGCTGAACGCCACGGGGATGAAGCAGGCCGACCGCATGCATTATGCGGCTCTTCGTCTGAGGGGTGAGGGAACCAATACCGAGCGGCGCGAAATGCTGGAGGCGCATTACGCTAAAATCCGCAACGATCTTGCGGCGCTGGAAGATACCTGCGCCCTGATGCAGCGCAAGATTTCGATTTATCACAAGTTGGAGGCCGATCTGGCTGCAAAACAAGGAGAGATGTAATGACAACAGCGCTGGAAGAAGGACGCGGCGTCCTATCGGATCTGAACCCCGAGATGGAAGCGATATTACGCGAGTGTTATGACGACATCCTGCCCGAATTCTCCGAAAGTCTGGTCGAAATGGGCCTATGGGCGCCATTACGCACGCGGCGTGGTCGATATGAAGACCCGCCAACTTTGCACAATTGCTGCATTAACAGCGATGGGCGGCCAGACAACCCTGCAATTAAAAGCAAATATCGAACATACGTTAACGGCAGGGGCCTCTGAGCAGGAAATCGTCGAAGTGATCTGTCAAATGGCGCTATATGGCGGAATTCCCGCTGCCATTAACGGGTTGAATGCGGCCAAAGAGGTGTTCGCGTCACAACAATAAAGCCCGTGTCAGATATACGCAGTTTCATTGCAACCGGAATGCGCTAGGTTGCAGCCGAACCAAAAGGCTGCCTGTAATGAGCGAATTCCAAGACCACCCCTTGCGCTATCAAATGGCGAACGAACTGCACGCGCGGCCCTTTCCGACGCTAAGTGCGCCGTGTCATGCGGTCTATCTGGCGATCAAGAATCCGCATGATGCTGCCAACCGCGACCGTGCGCAGGACCGCGCCCATCTGATTGATCTGCTGGACCGGTTTGGCGCGGCGCACCCGCAACCCGATGCCACGCATTTCTTTTGTGATCTGGGCCGTCATAGGTTGAAGTGGGAGCTGCACACAGAATTCGTAACCTATACCCTGTTTTCCGACGGGGTGGCGGTGCGCCCGTTTGACCCTGTAGCGTTTGATGTGTTTCCCGCGGATTGGTTGGCGATGGTGCCGGGTAAACGGCTGACTTCGGCCTTGATCCGGATCGATGAAATGCCAAAAACCGCCAAACAGGTCGAGGTACAGGTCAAAGACAGCTTTGTCGCAGAAAGCATCGCGGTATCCTATACGCTAGACCGGCACGCAATTGTGGCGGGGGATTACCGGATTGATAGTGCGGGCCACTTGCGGTTTGCGATCTTTGTAAAGGCAGGGACGGGCGAGCGCCGCATTGGGCGCACCTTGCAACGTCTGTGCGAGATCGAGACCTACAAATCGATGTCGATGCTGGCCTTGCCCAAGGCCCGCGCCCTGTCCAAACGGCTGGCGCAGGTCGATGTGCAGGTGTCGGAACTGGTTGGCCATATCAAGGGGCTGGAGCGCACCGAGGAGGACGTTCTGGGCGAGTTGCTGGCGATCTCGGCCGAGCTGGAAGACATGATGGCGCAGAGCAGTTTCAGGTTTGCGGCAACGCGAGCCTATGGGGCTATCGTAGATGAGCGGGTCAAAGGGTTGCGTGAGGAGCGGTTTGGCGGGCGGCAAACCATTTCGGAATTCATGTCGCGCCGGTTTGATCCGGCGATGCGCACAGTGATATCCACCGAGGAACATCTGGTGGCGATGTCCGAGAGGGTGATGCGGGCGGCGGATTTGCTGCGCACACGGGTCGAGGTGGAACGCTCGGCGCAAAATCAGGCGTTGCTGGAAAGCATGGACCGGCGCGCCGATTTGCAACTGCGCCTTCAGCGCACGGTTGAAGGGCTAAGCGTGGTGGCGATCAGTTACTATGCGATCAATCTAGTGAGCTATGCGGGCTATCCGCTGGCCAAAATAGCAGGGGTGGATAAACCGATGCTAACAGCGATTGCGACGCCAGTGGTGTTGCTCGCCGTGTGGTGGGTCGTGCGCAGGATCAGGAAGGCGCATTAGCTAAATACAGCCTGTTTTCTTTTAAAGAAAACAAATCGAAATCTTTCAAAGATTTCGGGGTCGCGCCCTTAGCGTCCCCTGATCCGTGGATCCAGCGCGTCCCGCAACCCGTCGCCGATATAGTTCACCGACAGCACGGTCAGTGAAATCGCAAGGCCGGGCCAGATCACCCGTTCGGGGTAAAGCTGTAGGAAATCGGTGGCGTCAAACAACAGGCGGCCCCATGTGGGGAAATCGGGCGGGAAGCCAAGACCAAGGAAAGACAAAGCGCTTTCGGTGATGATCGCATTGGCGATGCCCAACGTGGCCGACACCATGATGGGTGACATCACATTGGGCAGGATATGGCGCATGATCATCTTGTATGGCGTGGTGCCGATTGATCGGGCCGACAGGATGAATTCACGTTCCTTCAGGGCCAGCACATCGCCGCGCACAATGCGGGCTGTGGGCATCCAGCTGGTGATACCAATGGCCGAAACCATCAGGATAAAGATGCCGGTTTCGGTGCCAAAGGCGGCACTGAGCGGTTCGCGAAACAGCATCACCATAACCAGCAGCAGCGGCAGCAGGGGTAGGGCGAGGAATAGATCGGTCATCCGCATTAAAATAGATC
>JAFLKA010000374.1 GCA_022712735.1 Marinosulfonomonas sp.
CTGCGCCCCGCCCCTGTCGTGCTGTTTTTCTATCCCCGCGATGACACGCCGGGCTGCACCCTTGAGGCCCGCGCCTTTACCGATCTGCTGCCAAAATTCAAAGCCCTAGAGGCACATGTCTTGGGCATCTCCAAAGATAGCGTTGCGAAACATGGTAAATTCCGCAGCAAATACGATCTGGCTATGCCGCTGTTGTCCGATGCAGATAGTCATGTCTGCGAGGATTACGACGTGTGGGGCGAGAAAAAGATGTATGGCAAGGTGTTCATGGGCATCACCCGCACCACCGTTTTGATTGATGCGGCAGGGAAAATCAGCCGCATTTGGCCAAAAGTCAAAGTCGAGGGCCATGCCGAAGAGGTGCTGGAAGCAGTGCGACAGCTACAGGCCTGACCGCGCCCTGCGACACCCCGCCGCGGTAAATATGGAATTTGCCCGATTCGCCCTAATCCATAGGCAAAAACCCGCCTGTTTTTCGACTGAAGCGAGGGTTAAGCTAAGGGAACTGCTCAAATTTCTTGCCCCAGAGTCCCCACTCCGTTAATCAAGCTGGGTGAGCCTGCGTTATGGGGACATATGCTTGCACATACGACAAACAGATAGGGCATCAGTTTTGACATCTCGACTACTCACAAAAATAGACGCTGTTTTAGGGCGCAAATTTCCTGAACGCCGCATGTTTCTGCGGTCGGACACAGACACGAAATTCATCCGCCTGACCCCCAGCACCCAATTGCTGGGCTGGGTCGGTAGCACCGCGATTTTCGCATGGGCCATCATCGCCACCGCTGTATTGCTGATGGACAACATCGGGTCGGGCAATGTGCGCGAACAGGTGAAGCGCGAACAGATCGCCTATGAAACGCGGCTGAACTCCCTATCGGTTGAACGCGACGTCCGCGCCAAAGAAGCCGAGTCCGCGCGCGAGCGGTTCAATGTCGCCCTGTCCCAGATTTCCGAAATGCAGTCTGCCCTGCTGGCTTCCGAGGATCGGCGCGCCGAACTGGAAAAAGGCATTGACGTGATCCAGTCCACCCTGCGCCACACAATGGGCGAACGTGACAAGGCCCGCGTTGAAACCGCCCAGCTATCGCTGGAACTGAACGGCACACCGCAAGGCGGCAAAACCGCTGCGGGGCGTGTTGATGACGCTGTCGGCACCGTTGATTTCCTGACGGCCGCGCTGGAAAGCACCGCAGCCGAGCGCGACCAGATCGCCACGGATGCCGAAAAAGCGTTTGATTATGCCCGCGAGCTGGAATTTCAGGCCGAAGTGGTCAGGGAGCGCAATGATCGCATCTTTACCCAGCTGGAAGACGCGATGACGATTTCGGTCAAGCCGCTGGACAAGATGTTTAGTGCTGCCGGCCTGTCCAGCGACAGCCTGATTTCACAGGTGCGCCGTGGCTATGCCGGACAAGGTGGCCCGCTAACGCCGCTGTCTTATTCGACAATGGGGCAAGAACCTGATGCCGATACGTTACGTGCCAATGGTATCCTGAACAATCTGGACCGGTTGAACCTGTATCGTATCGCCGCGCAAAAGGCGCCATTCGCCCTGCCAGTTAAATCCGCGTTCCGCTTTACCAGCCCCTTCGGGATGCGCTGGGGCCGGATGCACAACGGCACCGATTTCGCGGCCTCCCATGGCACACCGATCTATGCCACCGCTGATGGCGTGATCTATTCCGCCGGTTGGGGACAGGGTTATGGCAAGCTGGTCAAGATCCAGCACGCCTTCGGCATTGAAACCCGCTATGCCCATATGTCAGAAATTCTCGTGAAGGTCGGGCAAAGGGTCTCGCGCGGACAGCAAATTGGTGCTATGGGCAATACTGGACGTTCTACAGGCACGCATTTACACTACGAAGTGCGCGTCGGCGGCAAAGCCGTAAACCCGATGACTTATATCAAGGCAGCAAAAGATGTTTTCTAAAAGCAAAATCAATGAACCTGGCCCCAAAGCGGGCGCAAGTGATAAACCGGCAGCGACAGGCGCACCGAAATCCGCAAGCGATTTCAAGGCATCCGCCCCGAAACCCAAGCCCCCTGCATCTGTGCTATCTGCAGATCTGCACATCACGGGCAATCTAAAAACATCGGGCGACATTTTGATCGAAGGTAAGGTGGATGGCGACATTCGCGCCCATCTGCTGACAGTTGGCGAAGGTGCCACGATCAAAGGCGAAGTAATGGCCGATGATGTGGTTGTGAATGGCCGCGTTGTGGGCCGTGTGCGCGGATTGAAGGTGCGCCTGACATCAAGTGCGCGGGTTGAAGGCGACATCATCCACAAAACAATCGCGATTGAATCAGGTGCCCATTTCGAAGGCTCGGTTCAGCGTCAGGATGATCCACTGAGTAAGGCTGGCAAGTCCACGCCTATTCCAAGGCCTGCCGACAAAGCCTGATAATTTCAGGATTTAATTTACAACGGGCGCCGCTGCAATGCTGGCGCCCGTTTTGAGTCATACGGTTATTCTTCTTCCGGACTGAGTGCAGCCCTGTACAGGTGCCATGACGCATGCCCAAGCACCGGCAACACCACCAGCAGCCCCAGAAAAAACGGCAGCATCGCAATGGCCAACGTCACAGCAATGATCAACCCCCACAGCACCATAACAGGCAGGTTTTGCGCCACGGTCTGGAAGCTGACAATCATCGCGGTGACGAAATCCAGCTCGCGGTCCAGCAGCAGCGGCAACCCCATGACGGTGATCGCATAAATCAATCCAGCCAATATCGCCCCGACAACAGACCCGACAGCCAGCATGGTCAGCCCGTTTGTGGTTAGGAACACATCATACGAGGAGGATATATTGGTCATTGTCGACAGGCCCATAAACACAGCGAAAATCATGTGTCCGGCAAAAGTCCAGATCATAAAGATGAACAGGATCACCACAATGATTGACGGGAACTGGCGGTTCTTTTGCCGATACGCCATGCCCAAAAGACAAGCCCAGCTGGGCGTTTCACCCCGCTCGCGGCAACGGCTGATTTCATACAGCCCCACAGCCAGAAACGGCCCGATCAGTGGAAAGCCAAAGCCGAGGATCATGATCCAGTAGGCATTGCCGGTAGCGTTTGTCACATACCAGATCAAAACCCCGCCCAGAAAATAAACCCCGCCAAAGAACAGACCAAACAACGGGTAGGCCATGAAATCGCTCCACCCCGCCTGAATTGCCTGTTTTAGCATTGAAACTGTAACGGTATTTATCTCAGGCACCTTTGATGGTGCCAGAACTTCTTCAGATGTCATTATTTATTTCTCCCATTCGCATATCAAAGGCTAATGGGTCAAATATGCTTTGGGCAAGGAAAATCTGTTATCCTACGATAACCACCGCTCTGGATTATAGCGCTTTGCATTTAATGTGAGGCACTAAGTATCGGAATTCGCCCACACTTAGGGTGAATTCTGATTCCGCTTAATGCAAATTGCTTTAGTCGTCGCCCTGCGCCTCGGCGCGGGATTTTCCGGCGACATCCATTGCCAGTGTGGCAGCCATGAACGCGTCCAGATCACCGTTCAACACCCCTTGGGTGTCCGAGGTCTCGTAATTTGTGCGCAGGTCTTT
>JAFLKA010000070.1 GCA_022712735.1 Marinosulfonomonas sp.
GTGGCGAATCCAGCCGATCAGGCCGGGGTTGTCAGGGTCAAACCGGTCATTGTTCCAGCCGCCAAAGGATAGCGGGTTAGGTTGGCCAAAGACCATTGTGACGATCAGGGTGGCGACAAACATGCCGGTTAGTGGCACATGGTTTTGCCACTGGGCCCAGCCCCAGATTTCGACAAAAGGCGCGCGGCCTGCGGCGATGATGATCCATGTCAGGACGGCAATCGAGAGGGCGGAATAGAGCAGGGCAAAGCCAAGTGTGCCGGTTCTGGCGACGATGCCCGATTTTACGGCAGGGCGCACGGGGATGGAGTGCGACAGGAAAAACACGGCAAATGCCGCGATGAATTCCCCCCATTGTGATAAAAACTGCACCTTGCGCGCCTTTTTGGTTTTGTAACGGTAAGCTGCGGCGGGTTTACCCGATTATTGTTAATTGATCATTCGGAAAACGCGCGACCAATCGTCCTTGCCGCTTTGATCAAGATGAAGGCTACTCACATCATCAAATCGCGCCGAATATTCGACCTCGGTGGTTTTGATGGCGTTGCCCACCGTTTTGGCTGTGGTCAGAAACAGTTTGCCTGTTTCTGCGCGCCAACTGACATAGTTCAGTTCGGGCTGGTCTATGGAGGCAGCTGTGCCATCGGCAAACAGTTCGAACCCGCCGCCATCGCCACCAAGCAGCACCTCGATCCAGCGGCCAACAAATTCAGGCTGCACGCCAGATTTGTAAATAGGGGGCGGGTCGCCCTCGTATTCAGGCACGCAAGCCGCCAGCGGGGCGGCGATTAGGGCGGTTAGGAAGAAACGTCTCAGCGTGGTCTGGCCTTACTTTGCAGGATCGCCCACATTCTCGGCAAAGGCCACTTTGAAGGCGGCTTGCTGCTCGTCGGTGGCATCGGCTTGGTATTTTTCAACCCAGTCGGCATATGGTTCACCGTAAATGGCCTCGCGCCCCTCGGCTTTGTCCATCTTGATGCCGCGCTCATTGGCGGCCTCTTGATACCAGCGCGAAAGGCAATTGCGGCACATGCCGGTCAGGATCATCATGTCGATGTTTTGCACATCCTTGCGCCCGTCCAGATGTTTCAGCAGGGCACGGAATGCGGTGGCCTCAAGCTCGGTTTTGGTTTGGATGTCCATTTCGGGTCCCATGAATTTTGCGCGGCGGTTCTCTTTTTTTGAAAAAAAGAGGTTCGATTTCATTGAATGAAATCGGGGCGCCGGAGTTACAATGTGCGTTTCGCGTAGGTCGCAGTGTCGATGTCTTTTATATCGACCGACAGGCTGCCGACATCCGGCAGGGCCTGATCCAGCGCTGCCAGAATGATCTGGGTCAAATTTGCTTTGACTGCGTCATCACGTCCAGCCAGCAGGCGGATGGTGACATGGGCGAAGCTTTGTGGTTCCGTCCCGATGCGGGAAAACGGGCAGGGGATGGCACGGACCTTGATGGCGGTGGTGTCGGGGAACACGCCGCTGGAAACGGCTGCGTCAAACAGGGTCTGGCACATGCCGGTCATGCAGTGGGTTTCGTCCAGATGGCCGGCGTATTCAACAATGATATGTGGCATTCCAATATCTCCCTTTTTGTTTACAGACCTGACTGATCAAGCACCTCTTGCAGGATTGGTGCAAGGCGTTTGGCCCATGCAACCTGCTGTTCTTCGGTTTTGATCAGGTCATTGCGGATTTCAATCAGCGTATTGGGGCGCCCGTGGGCGATGGCGTGGCGGTCTACGGAATCGCCATCCAGATGGCCGCCGTATGGTTCGTTTTCGCCAACGCACAGGTCGGATTCCTGATTGAGGCGGGCCAACAGCGGGATCGAGAACCGTGCGTCCTTGCCATGTAGAATGCCGATGTGCCACGGGCGAATGGGATAGCCGTTTAGTTGCGGGGTGTAGCTGTGGATCGACACTAGCACAGTATCATCCTGCCGTGCAGCCATTTCGGCCTGTGCGATGTGATAGGGGCGGTAACAGATGTTCAGACGATGTTCGCGCTCAGTCAAATCGGCATGGCGATTGCCTGGAATGATGGTGCCGTCATAGAGACGCATCAACAGGGTCGGGTCATCTTCGCCACGGTTCGGGTCAATCACAAGGCGCGAGAAATTGGACAGGATCGCGGGGGCATCCATCAGGTCGGCCAGCGCATAGGTCACCCCGGCGGCCCCGACATCATAGGCAATGTGACGGGCCATATCTGCGGGTGCAAGTCCAAGATCGCCATTGTTGATAGCATCGGGAACCGTATTGGTGGCGTGATCGCACGTTAGCAGCCAGCGCGACGCACGGTCCTGGCCGATAATATGAAAGGGATGATATGTCATGGCTTTGTCATTGTCTTAAGTCATGTCCTGCATAAGCGTGAAAAACCAAAAGCGCCAGTTGAAACGGCGCGAGATATGCGGCATATAGCCTGTGGCCCACCATTAAATGATGAATAACACGAGGAACGTGGCAGTATGATACGCCAACGCAATGTAAAGATCGTGGCGACCCTTGGGCCGGCATCTGATGATTATGAAATGATACGCGCCCTGTTCGAGGCCGGAGCCGATGTGTTCCGTTTGAACATGAGCCATGGGGAACACGATGATATTCGTGTGCGCCACGGGATAATCCGGCAGATCGAAAAAGATGTGGACCGGCCAATTGCCATTTTGGCCGATTTGCAGGGGCCAAAGCTGCGCTGTGGCACGTTCGCCAATAAGGCGGCCGAACTGGAAGACGGGGATGCGTTCCGGTTCGATCTGGATAAAACGCCAGGCGACAACCATCGCGTTTGTTTGCCTCACAAAGAGATATTCAAGGCCCTGAAGGTGGGATCAACCCTGTTGGTGGATGACGGCAAGATCGAGATGAAGGTCGCGGAATGCGGCACGGATTTTGCCAATTGCACCGTAGTTGTGGGCGGCACGATTTCCAATCGCAAGGGGGTGAATGTGCCCGATGTGGTGCTGCCGCTGGCGGCGCTGTCGAAAAAGGACCGCAAGGATCTGGAGTTTGTTTGTCAGCTGGGTGTGGACTGGTTGGCGCTGTCATTTGTGCAACGGCCCGAGGATGTGCTCGAGGCCCGTGAATTGGCGCAGGGTCGTGCCGCGATTCTGTCCAAGATTGAAAAACCGGCAGCGGTTGAGGCGTTCAAGGAGATTTTGGCGGTATCGGATGGGATAATGGTGGCGCGGGGTGATCTGGGGGTTGAACTGCCGGTGCAAAATGTGCCGCCAATCCAGAAACGCCTGATCCGTGGATGCCGTGCGGCTGGCAAACCTGTGATTGTGGCAACCCAGATGATGGAAAGCATGATCGAGAGCCCGGTGCCGACACGGGCCGAGGTGTCCGATGTCGCCACAGCGATTTATGAGGGCACGGATGCGATTATGTTGTCAGCGGAATCCGCTGCGGGCCGTTATCCGGTCGAGGCTGTGACCACGATGAACAACGTGGCAATCGAAGTCGAACATGACCCGATTTACCGAGAAGTGATTGAGGCATCGCTTCACCTGAAACGCAGCACTGTGGCGGATGGCATTGTTGCCGCTGCCCG